>CAZHHS010000299.1:0-2373 GCA_964532395.1 uncultured Desulfobacterales bacterium
GGTTTTGCGAGTGAGGTATCGGGCAAAGACGGGCCGAAGCCGAGATGGCAAAATGTGAAGTTATTTTTGCGCGAGCCCTAAGTTAATATCCCGGTATGGGCTGATCCCATGACCGGCCCATTTTTTGCAATTTTTGGTACTCTTCTTTCGGCAGGGAGATTGGATGTATGTCGCTTTCTGTTTGGCTCGCCATCGCGTTGCTTTTGTTTATTCCCACCTTGTGGGCAATCATAAACATTGCCTACAAAAACATGGGATCAACCAGGAAAAAGGCGCTTTGGGGGCTTTTTGTGGTATTTATTCCCCCTGTGGGCGGAATCGCCTATCTCATTTACTACCTATTGACAAATAAGATCATGAGCCGGTCATCAACGGGCGCTTGAGTTGCCGGCCGTTTTAGCAATCAAGCAGTACGAGTATTACCTGGAAGGTCTGATTCGACACTGAAATGGAGATCGGTTACGACTCAAGCAAAAGGATTTTCCGATGTATCACATTGCGAGCGAAGAAACTTACCATCACGGTGAGATGATATTCAAGGAAGGCAGTTCCGGCGACTGGGTTTACGTAGTTCAGGCCGGTTCAGTGGAGATTTCCAAAACAATTCAGGGACATAAGTACATTATCGAGGTCCTGGAAACGGGTGATATTTTCGGCGAGGTGGATTTTCTGGGCGGCACCGGACGCATTGCCACGGCCCAAGCGATCGGGGAGACGACCGTGGGAGTTATCGACAGGGAATTTTTGGACCAGGAGTTCAACAAACTCTCCGAAGATTTCCGGCTAATCCTTGTCGCCACCGCCCACCGGGTAAAGAAAATGACCGATCGGGCCACTGAGTTTACGGTCCGCAAGGAACCCCGGGTTGCAAAGGTATTGCCGGTAATGTTCAAGTACGGGGATACATTCATAAAAGGCCACCTGGGAAACATGAGCAGTTGGGGACTGTTCATCAAGACGGACAACCCGCTGTCTCCCGGGCACAAGTTCTCATTGCGACTGAACCTTCCCGGCATCAAGGAAACCTTAACCCTCAAGTGCGAGGTGGTATGGACCCGGACCCGACCGGAAGGGGCAAACCGACCCACCGGTATGGGCATCAAATTTAGGGACATCGACATGAAGGACTATCGATTGCTCAAGCAATACATTCGGGAGCAGGGAAAAGATGAAGACGCAGGACAACAATAGGCTTCCCATCATCCAGGATGCGGACTTGACCGACAAGGTGGTACTCGTACGAGTCGACCACAACGTGGTAAAAAACGGTGTCATTAAAGATCCTTATCGAATTGACCGCACCATCGGCACCCTCTATCACATTGTGGAAAAGGGCGGCCGGATCATTTTGATGTCTCACGTGGGGCGCCCCCGGGACAAAAAATCCGGAGAAATCACATGCAATGAGAAAGACGCCACCGATCCCATCGCTGCCTATATCGAGAGAAAGCTTCACACCAAGATCTACGTCCCCGAATTACGGATCGAGGGCAAGCGGGGGATTCCGGGAATAGACACCTCGTTTAACCTGGCAATTAATGATCTTCGGCACCGCAAAATCGGTGGTATCTACCTGCCCAACACCCGTTGGTTCGAAGGCGAGGAATCGACAGGAGATGCCAGAACCGCCTTCGCCCGTCAACTGGCGGGCATTGCCGATGTCTTCGTAAACGATGCCTTTGGATCCTGGCAACCCCACGCCTCCACATATGACGTAACCCGGTACCTGCCTGCCTATGCCGGTTTTCTCATGCAGGAAGAGATTCAACATCTGCATCAAGTCCTCTATCCGGAAACCCCTTTCGTGGCGGTGGTAGCCGGAGCCAAATACGATACCAAGATCGGCCCCCTGAATGAGCTCTACAAGCGGGTGGATCACCTCATTCTCGGTGGGGTTATCTACAACACCTACCTGAGTGCCAAGTACGATGTAGAGATTGCAGGGGTTTCAAACGAAGACGTAGAGGCGGCCAAGGAGTTGGTGGCAGCGGACAAAGAAAATCAAAAGATCCTTGAGCTTCCCTATGTGATTGAATCGGACTACCCGGACAAAAAAGTGGACGGGCACTACCGGACTCTCGAAGTCAAGAAGCTGCAATCGGGCAAGTCTTATGGCCACATCCTGGACATTGACCGCCAATCCTTCTCGGATCAAACCGTGGCCCAAGTGCTGGGCTCGGCCAAAACCATTTTTGTCAACGCCGTCATGGGCTTTACCCCTCATTTTACTGAAGGCTCTGAGGCCCTTGATCGCACCATAGACCAAAACCGAGACGCCTGGAAATTCTACGGTGGCGGTGACACACTGCAGGAATTCAAAAGTCTCTGCCCCGGTCTTTATCTCGCGGTGCAAGACGATGCCATGTATTATTT
>CAZHHS010000300.1:0-2369 GCA_964532395.1 uncultured Desulfobacterales bacterium
CGTCTGCGTCCGTCTGCGTGTGTCTGTGGCTAATCTCTTCTGCTGAACCTTTTCTACCCTACCGCTTTCCCCCGCGTTTTCCCTTCGGTTGTGTCGCTGCTTTGTGCCAGGCGAGCAGGACGGGACTGGCCACGTAGACGGATGAATAGGTACCGATGACAACCCCGATAATCAGTGCAAAGGCAAAATCGTGGATGATGCCGCCGCCCAGGACAAAAAGGGCCACAACCACCACCAGTGTGGTGAGCGACGTCAACAATGTGCGACTGAGGGTTTGGTTTATACTTCCATTGATCACTTTGTCGTAGGGTTGTTTGTGATGCTTTCGAAGATTTTCTCGAATCCGGTCAAAGACGATGATGGTGTCGTTGAGCGAATAACCGATGATGGTGAGCAAAGCGGCAATAATGGGCAAGGTGAACTCTTTGTTGGTAATCGAAAAGACGCCGACCGTGACCATAATATCGTGAATGAGTGCGATAATGGCCCCCGCAGCGAAGCGCAATTTCAGATAGAAGGATAGTGCCAGGGTGACGACGACAGCCATTAAAATCAAAATGGGGATGCTGACCCCGAGACCTTTCAGGAAGAACAATACGACAAATAAGCATCCTGCCATCACAATGCTAAGCATCCACTTAAGTTCAAAACGGCCCGAAATATAGACGACGATAAAGAGGATGGCGGAGAACATGGCCAGCAATGCTTTCTCCCGGAGGTCTTTGCCGACTTTCGGACCCACCATTTCCACTCGGCGAACCTCGACGGGATTGTCGGGGTATGCGTCGGTTAAGGCCTTACTTATGGTGGCCGCCAAACTTTCCATGGCCGCCGTGGATGTGGATGCCCGAATGAGATATTCCGCTTCCTGGGCTTGGCCGAATTCTTGAACCGACGTGATATCCATTTTAAGGGATTGTAAGGAGCTGCGGATATCCCCTGGCGAAACGGGCTCCGAAAAACGGATCTGCACCAAGGTGCCTCCGGCAAAATCGATTCCGTAAGACGGCCCCCCTTTGGCGATCAAAGAGATAATAGAGGCCACAATCAGAACTGCGGAGAAGACATACGCGATCCGTCGTTTGCCGATAAAATCTATATTTACATCCGGTTTTATGATCTGCATCTTAAAATTCCAAATCCCTCAGTCCCTAAATCCCTCTGATGTTCTCAAGCCGTTTCATTTCAGCGGCGCTGATATTCTCAAGCCGTTTCAGTTCAGCGGCGCAATCCCTAAATCCCCCAATCCTAAATCCTCATATACTCAACTTCTTGACCCGCCAATGAAACACCAGGTAATCGAACATGAGACGGGCCACGATAATGGCCGTAAACAGGCTGGCCAGGATCCCGATACTCAGGGTAACGGCGAAGCCCTTGACCGGCCCGGTTCCAAACTGAAACAAGACAATGGCGGCGATAAGTGTGGTGATGTTTGCATCCAAGATCGTCAGGGTGGCCTTGGCGTAGCCCCCGTCCACGGCCGCTCGCGGCGTCTTGCCGAGTCGTGTCTCTTCACGTATTCGCTCAAAGATGATGACATTGGCATCCACGGCCATGCCGATGGTCAGGATGATCCCGGCAATTCCGGGCAGCGTCAACGTGGCCTTGAAGGCGGCTAAACCGGCGGCAATGATAATGATATTTAAGATCAGAGCCATATTGGCGATAAGTCCGGAGGTCTTGTAGTAAATGGCGATAAACAAAACGACCAGAATGCCGCCGATGGCCATTGACATGAGGCCTCTGTTGATGGAGTCCCGGCCCAAAGAGGGCCCGACGGTCCGTTGTTCCAGAATCTGAACGGGTGCGGGTAGGGCACCGGCTCTCAGGACGATGGCCAAATCGTGTGCCTCTTCCGTGGTAAAGTTGCCGGTAATGCGGGCGTGGCCCCCGGCGATCTTTTCTTGTATCACCGGTGCGGAATAGACCTTGTTGTCGAGGACGATCGCCAGGCGCCTGTTAACATTCTTTTCCGTAATATCTTCAAAGATTCTGGCCCCTTTTCGATCAAAATCCAAAGTTACATAGGGTTCGTTGAACTGGGAATCAATCTGAACTCTGGCGTCGGACAGATACTCGCCGGTTAGATAAGACCTTTTCTTGACCAGAAAAGGGGTCCGGATGGTCCGGCCGGTCGCCGGGTCTTCCGTGACTTGATAGAGCAATTGGTCGTCCGGTGGAATCTCGCCGTCCAGTGCCCGCTGGATATCATAGTCTTCGTCCACCAGCTTGAATTCCAAGAGGGCGGTTTGCCCGATAAGATCGATGGCTCGTTGCGGATCACGTATCCCCGGCAGTTGAATCAAAATCCGCCGTTCACCTTGACGACGGATGTCGGGCTCACTGACGCCAAACTGGTCGATCCG
>CAZHHS010000301.1:0-2362 GCA_964532395.1 uncultured Desulfobacterales bacterium
TACGTCGCAGTGACGAAGGATGAATCCCGCCGAGGCGGGAAGATATTGGACTTTTCGACGCCATCAAGTTTACTATAGTGAGAAAGGGGGCGCGTGTCAATGTCGCCACACGGTTGGGCACGTGTAAAACAACGTTCCGGATATACAGAAAATTTTGGCCACTTGCTTTTTTATGTGGGAAATGATACCGTGACAAACATATATGGAATCCCCGTTACCTCTTTTTAGTCATCCAACCCTTGTTCCGGGAAGGCAACATGTTTGTCCCGGGTACTGTCTTGGGCCGCCCCGGTATTTTAGCGATTGCGGCCGTTGAATTTTTAACTTCGATTTGTTTTTCCGTTTTTGGACGGGCGTTGACGCGTTTTTGTTCAGGCTTTGAAACAGTAAACCCTATTGTTGTAAAAGGCGAGGATGCTGCAGATGCCCCGGCGGCGGGATCTCCGCTTCGCTACGACAAGGCGTTAAGGGTGAGGCTGTAGTTGGTTAGGGTAAACGCTTTGGGTAAAGGAGAGATGGTTATGGCATTAGACCCGACGAAGTACAAAGATTGGCAGATTTCAGAGGATGCGGAGAAAGAGATGCCCATGCCCGAGGAGTGGCAAGAGAAATTGGGCCTAAAGAGAGAGGAAATTCTTCCCATGGGCCGGTTGGCCAAACTCGACTTTCTTAAAATCATGGATCGGTTGAGGGATGAGCCGGATGGCAAATACATAGAGGTAACCGCCATCACCCCGACCCCTTTAGGGGAAGGAAAGAGTACGACGTCATGTGGGTTAATGGAAGGTCTCGGCAAGCGAGGAGTGAATGTGGGTGGTGCCCTGAGGCAACCTTCAGGGGGGCCGACCATGAATATCAAAGGGACCGCCGCCGGAGGTGGTCGGTCACTGCTCATTCCGATGACCGAGTTTTCTCTTGGGCTTACCGGGGATATCAACGATATCATGAATGCCCACAACCTGGCCATGGTGGCCTTGACCGCCCGGATGCAACATGAGCGAAACTACAATGATGAGCAGTTGCAACGGCTGACGGGCATGGATCGTATCAACGTGGATCCGACGCGGGTCGAATTCGGCTGGATCATCGACTATTGCGCTCAAGCGTTGCGAAATATTGTCATCGGGTTGGGCGGACGTTATGACGGGTTTACCATGGAGTCAAAATTCGGAATTGCCGTGGGCTCGGAATGTATGGCGATATTGTCTATTGTTCGCAACTTAGCCGACCTTCGGCAGCGGCTGGATGACATCACGCTCGCCTTTGATAAAAGCGGTAAACCCGTTACCACCGGCGATCTGGAAGTGGGTGGGGCGATGACGGCATGGATGCGAAATACCATCAACCCGACGCTGATGTGTACGGCCGAATATCAGCCCTGTATGGTCCACGCGGGACCGTTTGCCAATATCGCGGTGGGACAGTCCTCCATTATTGCAGATCGGATCGGTCTTAAAATGTTTGACTACCACGTCACGGAGAGTGGTTTCGGTGCCGACATCGGATTTGAGAAGTTCTGGAACGTCAAATGTAGAAACAGCGGGTTGAAACCCCACGTGTCCGTCTTAACCACTACGATCCGGGCCCTGAAGATGCATGGCGGCGGGCCGAAAGTCGTTGCGGGTCTGGCGATGCCGGAAGAATATACAAAGGAAAATGTCGGATTGGTTGAAAAGGGAATGGAAAACATGGTGCATCATATCCAAACCGTACGCAAGTCGGGGATCAACCCGGTGGTTTGCATCAACTGTTTTCATACGGATACGGAAGCCGAAATTGAAGCGGTTAGAAAAGCGGCCGAGGCAGCCGGTGCCCGGTGTGCCAAATCGACGCACTGGGCCGATGGCGGTGACGGTGCCTTAGAATTTGCCGATGCGGTGATTGATGCGTGTAATGAAGAAAACGACTTTGATTTTCTCTATCCGTTGGAAACCAAACTTCGCGATCGAGTGGAAGTGATTGCCAAAGAGGTTTACGGAGCCGACGGAGTGGCATGGTCGCCGGAGGCTGAAAAGAAGGCCAAAATGCTGGAAGAAGATCCCAAGTACGACGATTATTCGACCATGATGGTCAAAACCCACTTAAGCCTCAGCCATGACCCCACCCTGAAGGGTGTTCCCAAAGGATGGACATTGCCGATTCGGGATGTGTTGATTTACTCGGGTGCCAAGTTTCTCTGCCCCTGTGCGGGGACCATCAGTCTGATGCCCGGCACCTGCTCCAACCCGGCATTTCGTCGTGTGGATGTGGACGTGGATACGGGAAAAGTCACGGGGCTGTTTTAAGGAGAAGAGGTTCAGGGTTCAAAGGTTCAGAGGTTCAAGGTTCCGGGTTTAAAGGTCCATATGGTTGAAGGGCTGAA
>CAZHHS010000302.1:0-2362 GCA_964532395.1 uncultured Desulfobacterales bacterium
GTTTTTTATATGTTTGAAAATACGGATGTTTTATTCTCACTCACTTTATTTACCCATTTGGCGTCAAGCGCGAAGTGTGTAAGTTAGTTCCGTGCCATAGGTCAATTAACCCATAATCGGTTTGACGGAAGATAGGTAGGCTTGAACAAGGCTAATGGGTGGAAACCGAGTTGTCGTTTGACGTGTCTTTTCGGAAAACATCACATAATGCGGCAGCGGAGGAGAAACAAAGCGAGGATTTATGACGTCAGGCTGGCTTAAAAAATCTCGTTGTTCCAGAGGAGCTGGACAAAGGTCTTCGCCGGCAGGACCTCGATTCCGTCCGCCGTCCTTCTTGGCTTCTCTTCGCAGCAGACGACGATGGATCTTTTGATTTCCGGATGGTCTTTACGGAGTTGGCGCAATCCTTTCAACCGATTGTCCGTAATCTTCTGCGATGCCTTGGCTTCGATGGCGACTTCCATGTCGTTGATGATGAAATCGACTTCAATACCACTTGATAGCCGCCAGTAGCTGATATTTGCGAATAACCCAAGGTACATATTGTAAGCGCCTATTTCATGAAAAAGCCAGTTCTCAAAGGCTTTTCCATATAGCTCCGAACCTTGTTCAAGGTTTCCCCTTTTTGCCAGGAAATTGACAACGCCCACGTCGGAAAAATAGAATTTGGGTGAGGTTGTTATCCTGCGTTACGGGCGTTTACGGTATGCCGGTAACCATCTTCCGAGTAGGGTGTCTTCCAGGATTTGAAAATAGCCCTTGATCGTTTGACCGGAAACACCACAGTCCCTGGCAATGGTGGAATGATTCACAGGCTCGCTGTCAGAAAGCGCCGCCTTGTTAAGGAAGTCTGAAAAAACAGGAAGTTTCCTGACCAGGCCTTCGGCCGCTATCTCCTCTTTGAGGTAAGTCGCCGTATAGGCATCGAGGAGACGCCTGTGGGTATTCGATTGATAGATTCGGGGAAGATAGCCATGATTAAGCATCCTATTGAGATCCCAATCTTTGCCGACCTCTGCTGAGGTGAGACCAAAAAGCTCATATCTTATGGCCCTTCCCCCGAGCAGGTTGGCCTGGCCGCGTCGGACTTTTCTGGCGCTTGATCCGCATAGGGCAAACTGCACGCCGAAGTTTTCGTGAAGCCAATGAACCTCGTCGAGGAGTTGCGGCAGTTTCTGAACCTCATCAATTACCACGAAGGGCATAGAACCCGTTTTCGGGAGTTCTGAACGGAGCCATTCAGGATGTTCAAGATAACGGCGGTATTCCTCAGCTTTCAACAGATCGATCCAGACTGCGTTTGGGTAAGTTCGACGAAGCAGAGTCGTTTTCCCCGTTTGCCGAGGACCCCACAAGAAGAATGTTTCTCTACCAGCGGCCGGCAGCGCGAGGTTTCGTTGAAACATGGACACTTCCTATCGTAGAATATGTTAAGAGTGGATTGTATATATCATGTAAAATTAAAGTGTCAATACAAAAATACAAATGCAGTCCCGGCAAGCTCGGCAAGCGGTGGATTTAGGCGAAGCTTGACTTCTTGACAGTGATAGCGTAGAATGCATGCACAAAGCAGTCGAAATGTGAAGTGTTTTTGTGGCGATCTGATTCTAGGAAGGTGTCGAAAGGGGGCCAAATCGTGAAGACCATGACGGTTCGTGGCATCGATCCATATCTGGCCGAAAAATTGAAAGAGGCGGCAAAGCGGGAAGGTAAGAGTGTCAATCGGTACGTTGTCGATGCCATGAAAACATTTCTGGGTGAGGAGAAGAAAAAGCGGTTTAGTGTTCAATACGATGACATGGATCATCTGTTTGGAAGATGGTCTCAAGAGGAATTTGAACGGATCCAGGGAAAGATTGATTCCGAGCGTAAGATCGACGGGGATCTTTGGACGTGAGAAGCGTGCTCATTGATACGAACATTTATTCTTATGCAATGAGAGGGGAACCGGATACCGTTTCCATTCTGCGAGAGGTCGACCACATAGGGATTTGTTCGATCAGCATTGGCGAGCTGCTTTCCGGTTTTAAGGCCGGTAGCAGAGAGCGAGAGAATCGAAAGGAACTCGATCAATTCTTGGATGCCCCTCGGGTACGGATTCACCGTGTTGATGAAACTACCGCAGAGTTCTATGCAGCGGTACTTTCCGGGCTGAGGGCGAAGGGCATGCCTGTTCCCACCAATGACATATGGATTGCATCGGTCGCTTTTCAGCATGGCTTGAAGTTGTTTTCAAGAGATCAGCATTTCAAAGAAATTCCAGGGTTAATTTTGATTTGATAAAGGTTGATGGTTACCGGAGAGCCAGAAGATATGGCAGCCATACTGAACAGTGAACTGTTCGATCATTTGCCGACAGACA
>CAZHHS010000303.1:0-2357 GCA_964532395.1 uncultured Desulfobacterales bacterium
TAATGATAAATAGGATGGAGCCTCGTATTCCGGCGCCCTTCTCACTCATAAATTAAAGACCGGGTTTGTTCGGATGCGGGGCGAACTTCGTCGATCCGCGCCGCCGCTCCCGCAGAAAGGAGCCCTTTCGGTGAAACTCATTTATTTGCGGTCGTATGCCAGTGGGTACAGAGGGCTCTTGGAAGAAGCACAGGCCTATTCTTTTTTTCAGTTTCCCCGTCATGGACGCCTCAAAAGGCTGATCCGTTACGACAAGGCGACATTCCCAAGCTTACGGCGGTTTGTGGGGGGAATGGGTAAGTTCTTGCCTCGGCGGTTTTTCCTGGAAACTCCCGTAATCCTGGAGTCCATCACTATCGGTGAGTTGGACGCCCTGTTTGCACGGGTTGGCGAGGATCATGGTTAGATTTTCCTCAGAGCAATAGCTTTTCTGCCTTGCCGCCTTGACACGTGGGCGTTCCTGTTTTAAGTTAAGGAAGTGCCGGGTTTCGATGGGTATCCACCATCGTCATACCCTGGTAGGCATTTGTCAGTTCAAAAAGGCATCTTGCCGGATTTTATCGGAAGATGCCTTTTCTTTTTGCGAGATCGGCACATGGTGTCGGCGAGAAGGTGATGGTCCCGGTACCCCAAGTAGGGCCAAGTAGCGAATGGGGCCGAAAACAATTTTTTAATTTAGGCTACGAATTAGGAGGAAAGTGATGGCGGAAGCAAAAGATGGCGATACCGTGAAGGTTCATTACACGGGCAAGTTTGAAGACGGCACGGTTTTCGATAGCACAGACGGTCGTGACCCGTTGGAGTTCACACTGGGAAACGGGCAATTGATTGCCGGTTTCGAGAAGGCGTTAATCGGAATGAATCCGGGGGAATCGAAGACCTCCAACATCCCTCAGGACGAGGCCTACGGGCCGAGAAATGAAGAGATGAAGCAGGTCGTTGAACGAAATCAGCTCCCCCCGGACCTGGATCCCCAAGTTGGTATGCAGCTTCAAGTGAAAACCCCGGAAGATCAAACGCTGATCGTTTCCATCGCTGAGGTGTCCGATACGCACGTAACCTTGGATGCAAATCACCCCTTGGCAGGTAAAGACCTCAACTTCGATATTCAACTTGTTGAAATTGTATAGTTATCAAGGACGCAATCGTAAAGCTTTGCGCACCCCCCGGTTCGGTTTTTCAAGATATGTCCGCCGAACCGTGACACGGTAATTTGCACCGACGGCAAATAAGAGTTGCTTAAAGATGTGGTGTAAAGCCCTACGTGAGCCCTAAGGTGTTTGGGAACCATCGTTTCGGTTTTTGGAAGAAAACCGGACGATGGTGCACCGGGCGGCTACCGTTTCAAGAAGTCGATGAATCCCTTCACGGAGTTTCCAATAAAATAGCGCTCCCGGTTTTGCACGTCCGTCTCCATGCGCTTAAAGGCTGCCAGTTCTGGGTCGGCTTCCAACAGTCTGTCCACACATCTGGATATCGGGTCCTTGTCCTGGTGGGTGTACGTGTCCTGGATAAGTGCGTACCACCTTAGAATTTGTTTCCGAAATCGTGTCAACATGTGGTGAGAACTTGGCGCTTTCCCGAAGTGGGCGTAGTAAAGAGGTTGATCCGCCAAGGCCGACAACCGGTCCACGCTGTCCAAAAAGAGTTCCAAAAAGAACGGGGGTGGGGTCGCCGGGCGCAGATACTCACCCTTTTTCCAGGAATAATAGTTGCCCGCCGCCTCGCCGGCGAAAAGATTCCCCCGCCAAGAAAAGCTGAGGTGATGGCTTGCATGTCCAGGTGTTTCGATCACCGCCAAATCTTGAACGGTTACCTGGGTGTGGGAAATCAGTTGAGTACGTGACACGGGTTGTGGCGCGCCATAGCCATCGGCGATTTCTCCCAGGGTTTGCCGACTTCCCTTCCACAGTTTAGTGGGGTCTGTCAAATGATTGACGGCTTTTTCGTGGCATATTACCCTCGCCATGGGGTAATGTTCCAAGAACCTGGCCAAGCCACCGGCATGATCGATGTGGATATGGGTGAGAAGCACATAGTCGATGTGTTGTACGGCCATCGTAGACAGATCACGGATCAGAGACGCTACGGTATTGGCCGGACCCACGTCGACCAGCATGGTCGGCCGCCCGGAACAAAGCCAGGCACCGATGAAATGGCTGAAGCCCGGCAGCGGGGGGGTGGTTTCTATGAGGGTGACGCGTGGCAAAGGTCGCGTTTTCCGCTTTTTCGTCATTTCCCGTGATCAGCGGGGATCAAAGCCTGCCCCGGGCTTGATCCGGTGTCGGGCACGACGGTTGGAGGACTTCCAACGAACTTAGCCGGGTACAGTTTCCATATTATCAATATTTTCGATT
>CAZHHS010000304.1:0-2332 GCA_964532395.1 uncultured Desulfobacterales bacterium
CACCTCGCTGATCACCTATGTCAAGGACCGCCCCGGTCACGACCGCCGCTATGCGATCGATGCCTCGAAGATAGAAAGCACATTATCTTGGACCCCTCGAGAGACCTTTTATTCCGGGTTGGAAAAGACCATCCACTGGTATCTTGACAATCCGGAGTGGGTGGAATCCGTACAAACCGGGGCATACCGGGAATGGATTCGGCAACATTACGGGGAAGATAGGGATGAGGCTGAAGACTGAAGAAATTAGCCGCAGACACACGTAGACGGACGCAGACGATAGTGCCGACAAGCCTGTCGGCACTAAGAGGGTGCCGTGCCCTTCGGGCAAGGGGCGAGTACTCGCCCAAAAAATAGTGATATTAGCCGCAGATCCGTTGTCGCTAAAGCTATGGCGCGACCCCGAAGGCGGGATCTCCACTTCGCTACGACAGGCAGAGGATTAAAAGGATCCTTTTTTAGTTTCATACGAGGGTTGAGAAGCGCTCAAAACGGTAATACCAAAAGTCACCGCCTACTGATGTTCTCAAGCCGCGGTATTTTTAGCGGCGCCATTCCGGCAAACTCAGCAAGCGGTGAATTTGGATAAAGCCGATCGCCTTGACAAATGGCGCCACTTTTGGTATTCATAAAATATATTATCATAAAGGAGTATTATAGTGAATACTACAAAGGTAGCTATTACGATGCCCAAAAAGCTGGTGTCCATGGTTGACGAACTGAGCAAGGAAAAAGGAATGTCACGCAGTAAGCTTATTTCGTCAATTGTCAGCGAGAGAATCGAAACCGAAAAGGAGCGATATCTACGCAAGGCTTACGATCAAATCTTTTCCGATGAAAAAATAAGAAAAGAACAGCTGGAAACCACTCGGTGGCTGGAAGGCCTCGATATCAGAGAGGGGCAAGAATGGTGATTTCTGCCGGCTCCGTTTATTGGGTCCAGTTCTCTCCTTCCAAGGGTTCCGAGCCAAAAGGAAGGCGGCCGGGTCTGGTGATTCAAGCAGATGCACTCAATAACAGTAGGCTTAACACCACCATTGTCCTGGCTATCACCTCAAACTTGAAATTTGGCCAATTGCCGGGAAATGTCGTCCTAGCAAAGGGAGAAGCCAATTTGAAGAAAAGTTCTGTTATCAATGGAACGCAAATTAAGACGGTGGACAAGACACGCTTGAAAGAGAAGATCGGCACATTGACAAAGGAAAGATTCCAAGAGGTTCACGACGGCCTCCAGCTGATCATGAACCTCTCCGCTAACAAAGGAGACAATGATGCACGAGGAAAAACATGAAGTGGCCTACTCTGTGAGCCCCGACGGCGAGCGGTTTGAACTGCCGTCTGCCGAAGATTACGGTAGCGAATATGAGCGGCTCAAAAAGCGGGTGGAGGAACAACGGGCCTTGGGCCGTGAGATTGTCGTCGTCATGGGCCTTGGGTTTGTCGGAGCCGTCATGGCGGCGGTGGTTGCGGACAGCCAAAGCGAGCCCCTCAAATTTGTCATCGGCATGCAACGGCCCAGTTCGCGAAGTTTCTGGAAAATTCCGATGATCAACCGGGGGGTCTGCCCCATGAAGGCCGAAGACCCGGAAGTCGCCCCCATGTTCGAACGGTGTGTCAAAGAAAAACAGACCTTGGTGGCCACATATACCTACGACATCTTGAAACTGGCCGACGTGGTGGTCGTGGATATCCAGTGCGATTACGTGAAAGAAGCCCTGGGAAATGTAAGAAACGGAACCGCCGATCTGAAGGCCCTGGAAGAGTCCCTGGAGATTATCGCCCGGCACATACCCGCAGACACACTGGTCTTAATTGAAACCACCGTACCGCCCGGCACGACCGAGCAGGTGGCCTACCCGATTATGCGCAAAGTCTTTCGGAAACGGGGCATCGATAGCGACCCATTGTTGGCCCATAGCTTTGAACGGGTGATGCCGGGCAGACATTACGTGGCAAGTATTCGAAACTTCTGGCGGGTGTGCAGCGGCATCAACGGGGAGGCCACCCAACGGGTGGTGAAGTTCTTAGAAGACATCGTCAACACGAACGACTATCCCCTCACCGTACTTGACCGGCCCATCGAATCAGAAACGGCCAAAATTGTGGAAAACAGTTTCCGGGCGACCACCCTCGCGTTTCTCGACGAGTGGAGTACGTTTTCCGAACGAAACGGTGTGGATCTGACCAAGGTCATTGACGCCATCAAGGTCAGACCCACACACAGCAACATAATCTTTCCCGGTCCCGGTATCGGCGGCTTTTGTTTGCCCAAAGACGGGGCGCTCGGCCAGTGGGCCTATCGACACATCCACGGCTTTGAAGACGATATTTT
>CAZHHS010000305.1:0-2286 GCA_964532395.1 uncultured Desulfobacterales bacterium
GTGCGACACGAAGTCGCATAATTGATTGTTTGGTAAGGAATCATTTCTCCTTATGCAAACCTGATATGTTCCTATCAGACCCTAGGATGACATGCTACCTTTGCGCTGATGAAGGGGTGTGAAGCTCATCCGACAACGTACCGAACCGGGTTAAAGCCGTGAGGCGGTGACCCATCCGGAAGTCTCGTCCGGTTAAGGGCCAGGGTCGAGCAATACGATAAGATGAATCAAAGGTTCGCAAGCGCCGTCACTTAAAACGGACTTACCGGGACTAACAGGTCTTAGCTGTGCTTCCTCGTGTTGGCACAGGTGGTCAGGATGCAGGTTTTCTAACTGCCTGCACGGAACCGTAGAACCATCCCGTAGCGGGATGTGACCACCGGCGTAGAGAATCTATCTAAGTTGCTCACTGGATCAATTATGTGGAACGTGGAAATCCCGCCCCTTCGCCCGGTGCAATACCGGGCAGGCATTACCGCGAGGCGTGCTGTTGGAGCGGCGGGCCGAAGAATTTGGAAGAAGCAAAGGCCATCCTGTAATGGGATGGATAGAGGATGAAACATAACTCGACCGAAAATCTCGGCCAACCGGCCGGAGAAAAGTAGGTGCTGACGTCCAAAGAGTGTTTCATCGCGAGAGAATTGAGGAGAATCTTTGAAGATGAGAAAGCAAATGACGTCCTGCCAAGCAGAGATGGTGCACTCATCCACATCACGCCAGGCGACTTGGAGCTCCATGGATTGGAAAAGAGCGCAACGTGAGGTGAAAAGACTCCAGATGCGTATCGCGAAGGCAGTGAAACAAGGAGATCACGGCAGGGTCACCGCCCTGCAATGGACTCTGACGCACTCGTTCTACGCCAAGGCACTGGCTGTGAAACGAGTGACCTCAAACAAAGGGAAGAACACTCCCGGCGTGGACGGCATAATTTGGAAAGGCGCCCACGCCAAAATGCAGGCGGTACATAATTTAACGCAACGCGGCTATACGGCACAGCCCCTGCGCCGAATGTATATTCCGAAAAAGAACGGGAAGAAGCGACCCTTGAGCATTCCCACGATGTATGACAGAGCGATGCAGGCCTTGTACAAGCTTGCTCTGGCTCCGGTGGCCGAAACAACGGCGGACAAGAACTCTTACGGCTTTCGTGAGGGACGGTCATGCGCCGATGCGGTGGCCGCGGGGTTCAATGCCCTGTCCAAGCCAAACTCGGCGACGTGGGTGCTTGAGGCCGACATCACCGGCTGTTATGACAACATCTCGACAGCCTGGCTCATGAAAAACATCCCGATCGAAAAACGGATATTGCGGCAATGGTTAAACGCCGGCTATGTCGAAAACGGCATAGCGTTTCCGACCAGAAAAGGAACGCCGCAGGGCGGCATCATCAGCCCGACGCTGGCGAACATGACGCTGGACGGTCTGGAACAAGTCGTGCGTGACGCGGCGCCCTACCGATCCAGGGTCAATTTTGTCCGCTATGCGGATGACGTGATCGTGACGGGAAAATCAAAAACAATCCTGGAGACATATGTCATCCCGGCGGTAACGTCGTTTCTGGCGCAACGCGGTCTTGAGTTGTCCAGCGAGAAAACCAGGATCACGTATATCAAGCACGGATTCACGTTCCTCGGCCAAACATTTCGCAAACACGGCAATACCCTTCACATCACGCCGTCAAAAGAGGGAGTTCTCGCCCTCATGCGAAACGTGGGAACGCTCATCCGGAAATACACAAGCGCGCCGTTGTTTCTGCTGGTGAAAAAGCTCAACGAGTTGCTCAGAGGTTGGGCGAACTATCATCGCCACGTTGTAGCATCGGACGCGTTTAAACGCGTTGATAATTATGTTTATGAACACGTGTGGCGCATGTTGCATCGTCGCCACCGGCATAAATCCAGCCAGTGGCTTTATAAGAAATACTGGATGGCATCCGGTAAAAAGTGGGTTTTGACCGTGCTGCACAAAGCATACGGCAAAACAAAGCAGTACCAAATTATCCGGGTCAGCCACATTGGCATTAAGCGCTACAGAAAGATCAAAGCGGAAGCGAATCCTTATATGCCCGAGTATGGCCTGTATTTCTGGCGACGACGGCATATCAAGGAAGCCAAACTGCTATCGGCGCTTAATGCCAGACAAATGCGCCTGGCATTTTAAATGAGGTGAACTGTCGGGCTGCCCTGCAAGGGCCGCCTTTTGAAATGCTTGAGCCGTATGACGGGAAACTGTCACGTACGGTTCTGAGGAGGGAATCGGGCCGAGAGGCCCGTGACCTATCCGATC
>CAZHHS010000306.1:0-2275 GCA_964532395.1 uncultured Desulfobacterales bacterium
TCGCTATGCCACGCTTATCCCTGATACGATGCCGAAACAATGGTCTATTTACTGAATGCAGCCTATCCTTCCCGATTGTCGCCGTAGGATGACAACCCATATGGATAGAACCCCGCTCGCCAATCAACTCGATTCATGCCTCCTTCTTTTTGGATGAAGTTGAATCCGTCTTCGTCGTATCCGTCTTCTCAGCCGCCGGCTTGTCCGAGTTTTGCTTCTTACTTTGTGCCGTGTCCGAGCGCTTATTCCCGTAGTCGGTTACATACCAACCGGTTCCTTTCAAGTGGAATGAACTCTGGCTGACAAGTTTATGAAGCTTGCCGGAACAGGTTTTACATTTCCTCAAGGCCGGATCGGAAAACTTCTGATAAGCCTCCAAGATTCTACCGCATTTTTCACATTCATACTCGTAGATGGGCATGGTTCGCACCCCTCCCTTTCAAAATCATGACTAAAAATAAGAACCAACCCTGATTTGTCAAGACCTAAACTTACCTACTCAAGTTTCGCACCCAGTGCAACGCTTTTCGCCCAGTGCGGGAAGGAACTTCGCTTCACTCGGGTCGTGTGTCCAATAATTATAGGCAGAGAGGGGCCGTCGGTATCACCCGGGATCTACTGAACCCTTACATCGCGCACCTGATCCAGATCCCCCTCCCATGCCGCATAGAAGGCAAACACCTGCTCGAGTCCCGTCACCTGGGCCGTTTTCAAAACGGTCCGGGTTATTTCGTGTACTCGGGATTCCTCCTTAAGCTTTTCTTCCATAGAGGCTTCAAAACTCTGCAAGAATTTAATGAACCGAATCACATGAACCAGCTCATGACATACGATATACAGGACAAAAGGAAATAAACGCAGCTCTTTAGACTTGTTCAGGGCAGATAAAATGCTGTGATCCTGTAGACATATTTTGTAAAAATCATAACTGGATGAACCCAGGTGGGTCTCCGCTTTACGCCCCTCGTACCTGACGATCTGGGCAAAAGGCCCCTCAACAATTTCTTCCGGTGAAAGGTCCGCCACGGTCTTGACATCATACCGTTGCGCGGACCACCCGGCGAATGACATTTTATAGGCATTGCTGGTCAATTCTTCCGCCATCTCAACGGCATCATTGACCACCAGCAAGTCGGTGCTTTTAAACCTTTGCAGCCCTACCATCGCCCCCGATTTCCTTAAAGCCGCCGGCAACAGCCAAAACCTGCGGCCTTCGTTAAGAAAAAAACTGGACACATATGCTTTACTATATTATAAGATGATCTTTTAGACAAACTACAAGCGGCGCGCCTCGGCTCAAGAAATATCAAGACTTAAAAAGATCGGTGGCTAAGCGTCCGCATAATATGTGTATCCGATACCAGACCTAAGGATTGGAGGTGATGCTGTGGGAAGCGTTGTAAAGAAACGAAAGAAAAAGATGCGCAAGCATAAACACAGGAAGTTGCTGGCAAGAACACGCCACCAGAGAAGGAAAAAATAATGCCTATCACCTGTCGTCGCGTCTTGAAAAAAAGGGCACCGCAACCTCTGAAACGGTGCCTTTTTTACTCTATCCCCCGCCTAAGGCTTCTTTTAACGAGAATAAGAAATAATAAGAACGAGACAAACGCCGGAAGCCTAACAAAAGGCTTCCGCCTTGGGGTTATCGCTCTTGGTACTCTCCCGTGTAGCTTTTAAGATACTTGAAAAACTCGGTTTCCGTAGAAAGTACCAGGGAACTTTCTTCATCAAGCGTTTGTTTATAAATATCCAGGGTCTTTTGAAACGAATAGAAATCAGGGGAAAGCCCATAAGCATCGGCGTAGATCTTTGTCGCCTTGGCGTCCGCACTACCCTTGATTTCCTGGGCCTTTTTGTAGGCCTCGGATGTAATCTGTTTTAATTCCCGCTCCTTCTCACCTTCTATCTCCCGGGCCTCTCCCCGACCTTCGGAGCGGAATTTTTCGGCGATCTGTTTGCGCTCGGCAATCATGCGATCGTAAACCGACCGCTTGACCTCTTTTACATAATTGATCCGTTTGATCTTCACGTCAACCACTTCGATACCGAAGTCGAGGAGCTTGGGCTGGATCTCTTCCTTGATGGCAGTCGTTATCTCCTGTCGGCCCACCTTGACCGTGGCCATCTTTCTCTGATCGATTTCCTTGATTTCTTCCTTTTTCCCTCCCCAGTCGAAAGTATCCAGTTCCCGGTTGGTCCGGCGAACCGTTTCAAAAAGGGGATGGGAAGTGATCAGATTTCTCACCGCCGCATCGATAATATCATCCAGGCG
>CAZHHS010000307.1:0-2242 GCA_964532395.1 uncultured Desulfobacterales bacterium
GTTCCTGTGCAGATCATCCAAGGAACCCTTGCCGTGTTGGCGAGGGCCGGTGCGGCGGTTTGTCTCCGATGCACGGTCTGTCCGGCTTTGTTGGGCCAAGATGACGTATGTCAAATGGCGGAGGATGTGAAGCGACTCTGGTGCCATGTGACTGATGGATCCCTGCCTCCCCCGCCCCTTACACTTCAAAACTTCCGCCCTGACGATCCAATGGCGCCGTCTCTCCGAAAGGTGAAGCCGTTTTCAGAGAAAGAACTGGCTCGCATGCAGACCATGGTCGATACCCGTCTCGGACATGGGAGAAACGGTGTTTATTCAGGCAAATAGGCGGTGAGATACCAGGGAATGCCTTCATAACAGATTTTTTTGTACATCTGCCGGTTTTTTTCCATATTTGACGGTTTTCGGCGGAAGCCTGGATCGGCGTGCGTCGGCATGGGCGGCTTCTTTGCCGCGTCTGCGCATTTGTGTCCCACCAATCCGGGGTTGACAAGGGGCTCCGATTTGGTGTAGCGAAATAGCTCTCAAGGCCGGACACAATTTCTTGCAACCATTGAACGAAGACTGAGGAGGTATCTATGCGCACCGATGATAACTTAAATGCCCGGGTCCATGAACTGAAACAGTATTTGGAGGATGGCAAGTTGTCACGCCGCGAATTCGTCCGTTACGCCACCTTGCTCGGGGTCTCTTTTTTTACCGCCCTGGGCATGGCGGGACTGCCCTTACCCCGGAAGGCGTTTTCCAAAGAGGTCAAAAGAGGCGGGACCATAAAGATCGCCACCAGTATTCAGAAGGTAACCCACCCCGCCCAATTCTCCTGGGTGGAGCCTACCAATATCCTGAGGCAGGTGGCGGAATATTTGACCCTGACGGACAAAAACAACGTCACCCATCCCTATTTACTGAAAAACTGGAAAGCCAGCGACGACCTGAAGACCTGGACACTGAATCTTCGAAAAGGCATAAAATTTAATAATGGGGATGAGTTGACCGCCGACGACGTGGTCTTTTCCATCAATCAATGGCTGAACAAAGACGTGGGATCGTCCCTGCTCGGCATGATGGGCAGTTATCTCGATCCCAGCGGTATCGAAAAATCGGGGTCCCATCAGGTGAAACTCCACTTAAAAAAGGCCGAGATCGCCGTTCCCGAACATCTATTCCATTATCCGGCGATGATCTTAAATCATAAGACTTTCGAAGGCGACTTTATTAAGGCCCCGCATGGGACGGGTCCCTATACGCTGGAGGTGTATAAAGAAAGTGAAAGGGCGGTCTTGAAACGGCGCACGGATTATTGGCAAAAGGGTACCGACGGCAAGTCGCTTCCCTACATGGACGGTATGGAGTTCATGGATATGGGCGATGAGATGTCTCCCCGTATCGCCGCTCTTCAGGCCGGCGAAATCGATACCATCGACCTGGCGACGACCGGGGGGACGGCGGTCTACCAGGCACTCAAGGACGACGACCGGGTGAAGGTCAAGCCGGTGGGTACCGCGCAAGCCCGGGTCTTGAGAATGCGGGTGGATCTCGAACCGTGGAATGACAACCGGGTACGTATGGCCTTGAAATTGTGTCAGCACCGAGAAAAGATTCTTCAGTTGGCCTATTTCGGCCAGGGGCTGTTGGGTCATGATTTTCATGTTTCCCCCCAGCACCCCGAATACTGCGAAAAACCGGTGCCCGAATACAACCCTCAAAAGGCCAAGGAATTGCTCAAAGAGGCCGGGTATCCCGACGGTCTCAAGGTAAATTTGGCGGTGGGTTCGGAGTGGACGGATGTGGTCCGCTATGCGGAAGTCCTTAAGCAGGATGCCGCACCGGCGGGGTTTAACATCGTTCTCCAGACCATGCCCACGAGCCAATATTGGGAGAAGTGGACGGAGGTCGATCTGGGGATTACGCCATGGACCCACCGGCCGCTGGGGACCATGGTGCTTAATCTGGCCTACATCAAGAACGAAAAAGGTGAGCCGGTGGCCTGGAATGAGACCAACTGGTCGGATCCGGAATTCAGCCGGTTGCTCGAGAAGGCCAACGGCACGCTCGATGTGGATAAGCGGCGGAAGATCTTTTGCAAGCTGGAGCAGATCCAGTGGGAAAAGGGATCCATCGGTATCGCCTGGTGGCAGAATAACTGGCAGATAGTGACCAAGCGGGTCCAGGATTCTCAGCCCCATCCCACAGGGTACATGCTCTTTAATGAGGTATGGTTGTCAAAGACGTAATGTAAGAG
>CAZHHS010000308.1:0-2242 GCA_964532395.1 uncultured Desulfobacterales bacterium
AAGTGGTCGGGGTTATTTTGGTAATCGCTCTACTCACCCTGCCCGCGGCCACTGCGCGCCATTTTACTTCCAGCTTGGGCCGAATGATGATCCTGGCCACCGTTCTGGCGGCTCTGTTTACGACTTCCGGCCTTATGGTCTCCTACGGACCGGGGTTGCCTGCAGGGGCCACAATCATTGTCATCGCCGGTGCCGCTTACCTGTTGGCCACCGGGCTACGGGGGCTAGTTTCGACCCTGACCGCCCGTAGTCATTGATAAAAAAAACCTGCACTATTTTTAAAAAGACCCTTCCCGTGTTCTTTATCCAACCCGGTTATCCAAACCCGAGCAGCCGACCGCCTTGAAAGATGACAAACGCCACCACCCAGGCCAAGGCGGTACTATAACCCATACTGAAAAAGGCCCATTTCCAGGAGTTCGTTTCCCGTCGAATCACTGCGACTGTTGCCAGGCATGGAACATAGATGAGAACAAAGGCCATCATTGCATAGGCCGAAAGAGGCGTCATTCCCGATTCTCTCAACGCGGATTTTAACGCCGTGCTCTTTTTTTGTTCGTCTCCCACCGCATATAAAACCCCCATAGTGCTGACCACGATCTCTTTTGCCACAAACCCCGACAAGACCGCTACCGTACCACGCCAGTCGATCCCGATCGGTTCCAGTACGGGAGCCAAACTTTTCCCAATTCGCCCCATGTAGGATTTGGCGACCGTCTCACTTGCTTTCTGCGCCTGCAGTTCCGCGATCCGCTTGTCCCGTTCCTGCTGCAATACCTTTTCTGCCGGGCCGGCCACCCGCTTCATCATCAATGCATAGCGGCTCCGCAGCTGATCCATGCGGGCCTCATAATCCACGGAGTAGTTTACCGCCTTCGGGTAACTGCTCAATACCCACACCACCACGGACCCGACCAAAATCACGCCGCCCATCTTTTTTAGGAAAACCTTGGCTCGGTCCCACATATGGATCAAGAGACTCTTGAGCATCGGCACCCTATAGGGAGGAAGTTCCATCACAAAGGGAGCCACCTCTCCTCTCAACAGGGTACACCTGAACAATCTGCCCATTAAAATGGCCAAAACGATTCCCAAAAAATAGATCGAGAAGATGACGTTTCCCGCTTTCGCCCCGAAAAACGCCCCGGCAAGTAATATGTAGACCGGCAACCTGGCGGAACAAGACATCAGGGGATTGATTAGGATGGTGAGCACACGGTCCTTATGACTTTCCAGTGTCCGGGTGGCCATTATCGCCGGGACATTACACCCAAAACCCATGAGCATCGGGATGAAGGACTTTCCATGCAAACCGATAAGATGCATGACCTTGTCCATCAAGAAGGCGGCCCGGGCCATATATCCGGTATCTTCAAAAATGGCGATACAAAAGAAAAGAATCAAGATGTTCGGAAAGAACACGGCCACACTACCGACACCGGCAATGATGCCGTCGACGATCAGTCCTTCGAGTATGCCCGATGGTAACAAGAGGCTGGCCTGCCGTTCCAACCACCCGACGCCCGTCTCAATCCAATCCATGGGATAAGCGCCGACCGTAAAGGTAATTTGAAACATCGCCCATATGAAAAAGACAAATACCGGAATTCCCAGCAATCGATTGGTCAAGACCTGGTCCATCCGTCTGGACATGTCCGCCCGATGCTCGGATATCGTCTTGACCACCTCTTTGACTACACCGGCCACAAATCCGTACCGGTAGTCGGTCATTACAATCTCGGGCTCGTCATCGAACAAGCCCCGCAATCGTTCCCGTCTTGCCGCAACCGCTTCAAGGACCACCTCGGCTACGGAATCGTCGATGTGCTTTAACCGGTCCTTTATAACTTTGTCATCTTCCAAAAGCTTTATGGCAACCCAACGCACATCCGTATAGGGTCGGTCCGGCATCTCCTCATCTATTATCTGGGCGATCTCATCGATACATTGCTCAACATCTTTACCATAATGGACCCTGCGCACCGGCGGCACCTTGGACCCCGATTCGGCGATGGACACAATGGCGCTCAAAAGCTTCTGAGTCCCCTTATTGGCATTGCCCACCGTAAAAATCACCGGCACATCCAAAAGCTCCGACAGCTTGTCACCATCGATCTTTAATCCCCGTTGCTCAATCATGTCCGCCATATTGAGCACAAATATGACTTTCGTGTCGAGTTCCCGCAATTGTGTGGCAAGATACAGGTTACGCTCCAGGTTGGATGCGTCAATGACATCAACC
>CAZHHS010000309.1:0-2241 GCA_964532395.1 uncultured Desulfobacterales bacterium
AGACGATCTGTCGCATATCGTAGGGTTGTCTGGGACTTTCCGGTATGATGTCACGCAACGACATGTCGATGCGATGGGGGTCATCCGTGGGGGTGACTTCCGGGGGCATCTCTCCACAGTTTTGGGGCAGAAAGGTCAGCAGCTCCCGGATCATGGCCAGAACCTGTTCGTCGTTTTCTCCGGAAAAATGGGCTACCCCGCTGGTGGCGTTATGGGTGGTGGCTCCGCCAAGCTTCTCGGCGGTTACCTCTTCATGGGTGACCGCCTTGATAACTTGAGGTCCGGTAATAAACATATAACTCGTATTTTCCACCATGAAAATGAAGTCCGTCAGGGCGGGTGAGTAAACGGCGCCGCCTGCACAAGGACCCATGATCACCGAAATCTGGGGGATCAATCCACTGGCCAGCACGTTTCGCATGAATATATTGCCGTATCCGGCCAGGCTGGAGACCCCCTCTTGGATGCGGGCGCCGCCGGAATCATTGATGCCGATAAACGGCGCCCCGTTTTTTCTCGCCATATCCATTACTTTGCAGATTTTATCACTTACCGCCAGGCTCAGGGATCCACCCAGAATGGTGAAATCCTGCGCATAGACGTAGACGGGTCTCCCATTGATGCGGCCATACCCGGTGACCACACCGTCTCCGGGAAACCGTTTCTTGTCCAAACCAAAATCGGTGGCCTGGTGCAGGACAAACTTGTCGAGTTCTTCAAAACTGCCCTCGTCGAGCAGGCTCTGAATCCGCTCGCGGGCCGTCCATTTGCCCTTCTGGTGCTGGGTGTCGATTCTGTCCTGACCGCCACCCACTTCGGCCTCGGCATTTCTATCGATCAATGCTTGAATCTTTTCTTCGTTTGACATGGTCTCATCTCTCCAAGAGCAAATGTACAGGGAGCAAATGTACAGGTTGCAGATAATGTTGGGTCCCATTCCGCCATCGGTGTCTGGATCGTCTGGGTCGGCATCCGGGAAGAAGTGTCTTGCCTACCCCTGGTCTACGATCAGCAGAACATCGTCCGTGGCGACGGTATCGCCTTTCTTGACCCGTATTTCTTTCACCACGCCATCACAGGGGGCGGGGATGATATTTTCCATTTTCATCGCCTCGATTTTCATTATAGGCAATCCCGCGGTTACCCGGTCTCCAGGGGAGACCATGATCTCAAGTATTAACCCGGGCATGGGGGCGATGACTTGCCCGCCTACGGGAACGGATGCCGTGGGAACCACCGGGGCCTCGGGGACAGAGGGTGACGGCGGTGGGGCCGATACCGGAGTGGGACGCGGAGCGACTTGGGGGCTGGGGCCGCCGGTCCTCGCGTGTGTGACCTCGACTTCGTATGACTGTCCGTTGACTTTCACGGCCGCCTGCCGGCCATTGTATCGATCGATATCCACCTTATAGTCTTTTCCGCCTACCTTCAATTCAAACGTTTTCATCTCTTTGCAGACTCCTCGTGCCGCCTTATTTAGAAAAAGGGTACCCGTCGTCCGGGAATACCCTCGGACCCTCAATTACCATAGAAACCAGTTTTTTCAAGGCCAAAATGTATACCGCCCGACCAATGCGCCGGTCGGCGCCTATGATGGGTCGGACAACTTCTGAAGGGCGGCTTCAAAGGCGTGGAGGGCCTTTGTGCTAAACAGGACAAACCGGACCCGTTCAATCCGGTCCTGGTCCCTGATCGAAGCCATGACGGTCCCTAACGCCGTTTCCGCCGCTTCGTCCAGCGGGTAGCCATAGGCCCCTGTGCTGATAGACGGAAAGGCAATCGATCTCAGGCCCTTTTTTACGGCCAGGGACAGTGCGTTCCGGTAAGCACTTTCCAGAAGATGTTTTACCGTCGGCCCTCCGTGTCCGTAAACCGGTCCCACGGTGTGGATCACATACCGGGCTTTGAGGTTGTAGCCTTTGGTGATCACGGCATCACCGGTTTCGCAGCCCCCCAGTGTGCGACACTCAGCCAGCAATTCCGGCCCCGCCGCCCGATGAATGGCGCCGTCCACACCGCCTCCGCCCAGCAACGTCTTGTTGGCGGCGTTCACGATGGCATCGGTGTCTTGCTGGGTGATGTCGCCTTGAACCAACTCGATCTTTGATGATCCGATCTTCGTTTCCACAAACTCCTCCTTGAGATGCCAAAGCGCGGCCGCCCGCCTCAAACACGATCCCCGTCACTTCGTTGGAAGCCGGGTTAAGCCGCCCCGCGGCTTCCTGTCAGCAACGAACTTGG
>CAZHHS010000310.1:0-2226 GCA_964532395.1 uncultured Desulfobacterales bacterium
TTGGCATAGGCGGCATATTCCTGAAGAAGGTCATGGAGGTATCGTTCCGTGTTGTTGTGTGGGGCAGGGAGATTCTCCGTAAAGAATACCTTGATAGTCAGTGGCTCGGACAGGGTGGATACAACCTCTTTGCTGGCTTTAGAAATGGAATAGATATTGCCTTGGGTGACGTCCAGCCGGAAAAAGAGCGTCAGGCCGGCCACGTTGACCAGAACGACGGCCACGACATAGGCAAGGAACTTGATATATTTTCCCGATTCGGTTGTTACTCCCATCTAATGCCTCCTTGGTTGCCCTTAAATACACATTCTTTCTACAACCAATATCCGTTACTGATCACTGTCTTGCCTTGCAAGGTGCGCTGCATAGAGAGCCAAAAAGGTGACACTCAGGAAATAGAGGATGTCCCGTGAGTCGATGACGCCTTTGGAAATATTCTTGAAGTGAAAATCCGCTCCCACGTATTCGAGCAGGCCCAAAAGTGACTGAGGAAG
Source organism: uncultured Desulfobacterales bacterium (assembly GCA_964532395.1). Taxonomy (GTDB): domain Bacteria; phylum Desulfobacterota; class Desulfobacteria; order Desulfobacterales. Next base: position 495 of record CAZHHS010000310.1, read on the forward strand.
AAAAAACAACATCTTATCGATAAGGGTAAGGGCAAAGCAGATCGCCACGGCGATAATATAAGCGATAATTTGATTGCGGGTTAACGACGATGCAAAAAGACCGATGGCGCAAAAAGCCGAGGCCAATAACAAGGCCCCCAAATATCCGCCGATAACGGGTCCCCAGTCAAGCTGCCCGAGAAATGATACCATAATCGGATAGCTCAGGGTGGGGACAAGCATGGTCGATACGAACGCAAGTGCCGCAATGAACTTACCCATGACAACATCGATGAATGTGACGGGCATGGTTAGGAGCGTTTCGTAAGAACCGATGTTAAGTTCTTCCGAGAACAGGCGCATGGTAATAGCGGGTATAACAAATGAAAACGTAATGGGAAGCAACGCGAAAAAATATCTCAGATTCGCCTGATTGTGCAGAAAAAAAGTCGTGAAAAAGAACCAGCCGGTCACCAGAAGAAAGATAGTGATTACGATGTAGGCAATGGGCGATACGAAGTATGACTTAAACTCTTTTCGAATAATGTGTGCCGCCTGTCCCATATCAATTCTCCGTGGTTAGTTCTCGAAAGATGTTTTCCAAGGATCGGGTCTCTTGGTAGAGTTCAAGAAGAATCCAGTCCGTCTCTTTTACCTTCTGATATATATCACCTCGAATGTCCCCCTTGGACTGACACGTGAGGTTCAATTCCAGCACGTTTCGTGCATTGTCTCCTTTGTTACGGGAGATTTCAACCACGTCACTTACCCCGTCGATGCCGCCCAGCTGCGTCTTTACCTGGTCGACATCTGCATGGGCGACAGTGAGGTGAACCAAAGACTTGTCCCCGGTGGATTCTTTCAGGCTTTCCGTGCTGCTATCGGCGGCGATTTGGCCCCGATTGATAATCACGACACGGTCACAGGTGGCCTCCGCTTCACTGAGAATATGGGTGGAAAGGATGACCGTTTTTTCCGTACCGATTTCCCTTATGATATCACGTATTTCGATGATTTGGTTGGGGTCCAGCCCGGAGGTGGGTTCATCGAGAATCAGTATTTCCGGGTCATTCATCATTGCATGGGCCAACCCGACCCGCTGTTTAAAGCCTTTGGAAAGTTCTCCGATGGGTCGATGCATGACTTCCGTTAACCCGCATAAGTCAGCAAGATGACGAAGGCGGGCGAATTTGCCGTCGCCGGTTAATTCCCGAATGTCGGCTACGAATTCCAGATAGTCGTACACCAGCATTTCGTGATATAGGGGGGCCGATTCGGGCAAGTAACCGAGGAGTTTCTTGATTTCCAGAGCATTGTTTTCAATCGTGTAGTCCTTAACCCGAATAGTGCCGGTGGTCGGTTTTACAAACCCGGTCAGCATCCGTAACGTAGTGGTCTTGCCGGCCCCATTTGGACCCAGCAGGGCCAGGATCTCGCCTTTGTGGATATCCAAGTCGACATGATCCACAGCACACAGATCGTGGTAATATTTACTCAAATCTTCAACATGGATCATATGAGGCTCCTTCGTGGTGACAAGTGATTTTGAGTCCGGTTACTTCGAATTTGCTAATATAAACATTATCTTGCCGTTGTCAAGGGTAGCAACCGATTGATTGATTGAGTTCTGGGGCCGCATGAATCGTAAAAGGCTGCGTTAAGCCCCCCCGCGGATTTTTGTCGGCAACGAAGTTCTTGCCGGTTGTTTGGAGACGAGCGCTTTGCATAAGATCTTCTCACTCCCTGCATGGAC
>CAZHHS010000311.1:0-2216 GCA_964532395.1 uncultured Desulfobacterales bacterium
GATAAAGACCGTTCATGGATGAAGGCAGTTGTTGGGGTCTAAGTTGAACGAGTTACGGCCGCCCAAACGCGGCCTAAACGGCTCAGACAGTTGCCCAACTCGCAGATCGATCCCCGTTGGCCTTCATGTGGCAAGCGCTTGAGTGTTGTGGATAACAGCATTTGTCTATGAAACGCGGACTGGCCCTGGATGAGAGTTAGGCGGAATGGGTGAAGACGGTAAGTCTTATAGGGCGGTTTGCTCCGCGCAAGGGATACAGAGTAAGTTTCCGTCTCCGCGGTCAATCAGCTTGGTGGCCATTGTCATCTCTCCACATCCGGAACATGGTTTGGACGGGGCCAACGGCGCATATGGCAGATCCGGGCAGGGAACGGGCTGGGTGATAAATACCTTGTCGATCGGTTTGGCCAGCAGGTCCAATGTCTTTAGCCATTTTTGACGATTCCGTTGTGCGGCGGTGGCCCGCCCTTTTCGGTAGGCTTCCTCCAACGCCGCGAATTCCTCGGACTCCGGACCTTCGTAGACGTAGGTGCGCTTTCGGGAAAAGCGCAATGCCCGGCGACTCTTTCGGCCGAATATGGTAAATACATTCTTGCCGTAATTTCTGACCAGAAGGTTGCCCTTTCCCATCGTCGTACCCAGCAAAACCTGAAGGGCGTCCACGGCACAGGTGTCATTTTCACTAATGGCCACGACCTCTTCATCGGTTGAACGGGTGAGTGGTAACCGTGTCAGGGCCTCCGTTGCAACCATATAGCCATAGGTAAGGCCGGGACAAAGGTGGCCATGAAAAGCGATACAACGCTTCAGGTCATCGGAGAATCCGTCATCGACATCGTTTGTATTCGGGGATCGGTTGTGAAAGTCATGCATGGACCGTTTCCTTGTTTCAAAAATGCTTACCGAGAGCGAAAACGAGAGTTCGCCGACAGCCCCCTGGATGATACGAGGTTACGTCAGATCAAAATAGCCTACCCTGGGGACCTTGTCAATCGACTGCACAGCGGAAACCGACGATGTTCGATGTGGCGAGCGGATCCATCTTGAACCGAGCGGTTAAGTTGACTCCCTTCTGAGATACCCAACTTCCTCCCTTGAGGATCTGATAGCGGACCGGGGGGCGGGTGGACACCGATGACGGGTACCGATCGCTTGTCCATTCCAGGACGTTTCCCAGTGTGTCGCCGATGCCGAGCTCGTTTTCGGCTTCCTTAAACGTATCCACCGGCGTGGTATCGGCGAGCGCGGTTTCTTCCGTATTGCAGGCATTGTCTTTCCACTCATTGCCCCAGGGGAAAGCATAGCTGCGAAGTGTCCTGGCGGCGGCCTCCCATTCGTCCTCCCTGGGTAGCCGCTTGCCGATCCAGGCGGCAAAGGCCATGGCATCTTTGAATGCCACATGCACCACCGGGTGGTTCCTTTTTCGGTGCAGTGTGGTCTCCGGCCCGCCGGGACGATACCAGCAGGCGCCGGGAACGGTTGCCGCACGAACCGTGGCAGTGGATCGGTATCGGAGGCGTCCGGTGGTCTCGTCTTCTTCTTTGATCAAGCGTCCCTGGTAAACGGTGCTGTATCCCTGTTCCTCCGCCACCGTCACGTAACCGGTCCGTTCCACAAAAACTTCAAACAGTGCGTTGGTCACCGGATACTTTCCGATGTAAAAGTCGAGCATATCGACATGAACCGGCGGCCTCTCCCCGGCTTCGGCGGCGGTGGATCCGAGAAGATAGGAGCCCTGGGGCACGAGGAGGTACTGGTTGTAGTACCTTTCCATAGTCCCCAGATAGCCGTCAAAGGCTTCGGCGAGGAGCCTCGACTTTTCTTCCGGATCCAGGTCATGTTCCGGATCATCTCCCTCAAACGGGCTTTCCGGCAGGCCCACTTCGGCGGTGCCCGCCGACATACCTTCGCCGTCGGCACCCGATTCTTCGACCGCCTCTTGTGCGAACGTTTCAGTGGCCATATCGACATCGACGTCGTCCACCACTTCAACTTCCTCGTATCCTTCCGGTATCGTCGCCGCGTCGTCTTCGACATTGTCTGCCGGAATCTCGTCTGCCGGGGTTTCGTCTTCGGGGATCTCATCTTCCCCGATCTCCTCTTCTGGTATCTCGTCTGAATCCGCTGCTGCTGGGTCCCATTCCTGATCGTCTATTTCCGCCGGTTCGGCATCGTAGTCGTCCACCACTTCGACTTCCTCGTCCGCTTCCGGTACG
>CAZHHS010000312.1:0-588 GCA_964532395.1 uncultured Desulfobacterales bacterium
TTCGACCACAGGGTGAGTACCGACAGACTTGATGGTTTCGATGATCTTGGCGGAAAGGATTTCGCCGAGATCAGGTTGCCCGGCAGGCTCCGGGGACAGATTCTCTACATCCCAGACAGCCAAGGTGGACGGCTGGTCACTTTGAAGTGTCCCTTTGGCACATCCTGTGAGAACCAGCAGTACGGCCACGAGAATAGATACGTTTCGGGGGATCACGATTGAGTTTTCCTTATCGAACGAAAACGTCTTCGATTGTTCTGCCTACGATACAAGGTTTATATATGCTTATTGTGATGTGGTTGCGACGACTTGTTCAACCAATTCTTTAACTTTATCATCTCTTTCCAGGGGGCGATCGGCCTCGACAATACGGGCATAGCATAGATCCGGTTCAACACGGACGACTCTCAACTCGCCAATCGCCTTTGGGGCGCTGTGGAGTAGCTTGCCTTTGTACTTAATCGGCTCCTGTTCTTCGAGAACAGCAAATCGGGTACCTAAAACCACGCCTTGTTCGGCACCGATGTTAAGCATGACCTCGTTGTTTTCGGCCTGAACGACATAGCCTTGCAACGGATAGGTTTCCAT
>CAZHHS010000312.1:598-1149 GCA_964532395.1 uncultured Desulfobacterales bacterium
CCCCCTTCAATACGGTACGATTCAATTCGTTCAGCTCCTTGCCGAGCTTGCTTCCTAAGGCGATCTGCCTGGTGATTACCTTCGGCACCGCCGATGTCTCGGTATCAATCAATCGCATAGTCAGCAAGGTCCCGTTGGGCAGGTAGAATAGGGAACCCGTGCCAAGCAACTTGGCCGCCAGTACCTTCCCCAGCCGGAGGGCGGTATCCGGATCCGCCAGGTCGGATGAGCCCAGATTCAGTTCTTCCAACAAACGTTCGACCAATACCCGTTCTACCACGCGGACTCTGCCGGTGGCGTTCAACTTAGCGGCGAGTTCCGTGGTCAAAACGGTAGAGAATCCATCCCTTTGCGCGAGGCCGCCTTTTTCGTTAAAATCCACAAATGACAATACCATGGGACGGGACGTCCAGCCATCATCCACTTTTTGAGGCGTCGCTTTTTGACTTTGGTATCGGGAAGCAAGTTCCTTGACCAGCTTATCGATTCGTTTCTTTTCCGCAATATCCTTCTGGAGGGCCAGCATTGGTTCCGCTTTTCGTGCCAGTACC
>CAZHHS010000312.1:1159-2216 GCA_964532395.1 uncultured Desulfobacterales bacterium
GCCTTGCGATATGCAGACAAGGCGTCATTCCACCGGCCCTGCTTTTCAAATGCAACCCCTTTGTTTGACGTGGCTTCAATGTAATAGGGATCAATCTCCACGGCTTGGTCGTAGAGTTCTCTTGCCTGGTCGTATTTGCCCAGGCTGGCATGAAAGCGACCGAGCTGATTATAGGCGACCGCCTTTTGAAACGGCAGGGCCGTTTTCTTTTCCACACCCTTGCGGTATGCTTCTTGGGCCTCTTGATCCTTGTTTTGACTGGCCAGAACGTCACCCTTGACCACATGGACGAATCCGCGGTCCGGGGCTTTCTTTTCCACATCATGGACCATTTCCAGTGCTTTGTTTGTTTCCCCCTTACTTGCGTATACTTTTGCCAGGCCTTCTTTTCCCAGGATTTCCGCCTCTCCTTGTTCTTTAGACAACTCGCTGAAGGCCTTCTCGGCCTCCTTTAAATTTCCTTCCTCCAGGGCTGCGTATCCATTCAGGGACTTGGCCTCAGCGTTTTTCGGGTTTTCCGATGATACTTTCCGGCTGATCGCCCTGGCGATCCGGGGTTGCCTTTGCCTGAGCTTTCGTTCCGCAAGTCTTACCAGCATGATCTCCGTTGTTTTACCCCCGCCCTGAAAATAATCCATAACCAAGCGTCCGGGACCGATGACGCACACGGTAGGCGTAATCAGTCTGGCCTGATACAGGTCACTTATCTGAGAATCATCCATAAGCACGGGAAACGTCAGGCTGCTTTGGGCTAAAAACCGTGAAACGGCCTCTCGGGGAGAAAGGGTGATCGCCCATACGGTTAGATCGGCCGCGTCATATTTTTTGGCCAGTTTATCGAGGCTCAGCAATCCTTCCTGGCTCGGCCTGGACGAGGCGTCAAAAAAATAGAGAATGATCATCGGCTGTTCCTTCATTTCAGACAACCGGTAGCGCTTACCATCCACACTTTGAAGAGAAAACTCGGGTGCGATTTCTCCTTCCATTGCCCATACGGTGTATCCGGAAGACCAAAGGACAAATGTGCCTGCCACAAGGAACAGACACAGGGCCAATC
>CAZHHS010000313.1:0-2210 GCA_964532395.1 uncultured Desulfobacterales bacterium
AACATACCACCGTACCTATTCTTGATAAGATGCCGCAATAAGCGCTCCTTTGGCCGTGGCATAAAGTGGGTCTTTCGCCATTCTGGCTTCGCTGATCTCGACCGGCAGATCCTCTCGATCCACCATCAGCTCGAACCGCTCTGCGAAACCCTCCGGTTTGGCCGTACCCCCACTCAATACGATAGGAATCGGTCGACCCAGCTCAGGGAGTTTTGCGGTCTGGACAAGCGCCTCTTTTAGTTTGCGAACCAGGGTCAATATTAAATCATCATAGTAGATATGCAGTGCCTCTTCCACATCATCACTCGGCTTCACCGTCAGGTCGAGCTCCTTTTCCTTTATGGTCTTAATCCGCGTGTTGACCTCCCCGGTAACGGACGCGACTGCGTCATCAATAAAATCTCCCCCTTTACGGATGCTGAAGGAAAGAATCGGGACCGACAAGAAAGCCAGGCAAACATTACACATCCCCCCGCCGGCACTGATTCCGATCCCACTGAAATTTTCCGCTTCCAATTCGGAAAACACCACTGCGAGACCTTCGTTGATACTTTTTGCCATGTATCCCCTTTCTTCTAAATAGCGCTTTAAAACAGCCTCATGGTAAATCACATCGCTACCCGCTTCTTCAGGAATACCGGGGACAGAGAAGCACAATTGGGCACCCCGTTTACTGGGAGCACCGACTAGGTCGTCGAGAATGCCTTTAATGATGTCAATGGCATTGCCTTCTTTGGGATTCAACAGTCCCTGCTGCATAGGACGCCGCATCTCCACGTTCATGATGTTGGCGAATCCCTCAGCTCCGTCACCGTATATCACTAACATATCACCGGATTTGTAATGATTGATCTGGTTTTGTCTCAGGATGTTCTCGGTAAACTTGGAGTAATTCACCTCAATGAATGCATTGAGTTCGGACGTAAAGGCCAATTTGTTGTCATGGCTTGTAGCCAAAGCGATTTTGGATGTACCGATATCCACCCCGACTGACGATGGATCCAGTCCCGAACTCTTTTGCGAAGCGCCTTTGGCGGATGATTCATGAGCAAGCACCTTGTAGGCAGCATCTGCTATCTCCTTGTCACGTTTCTTATCTTTCCTTTGTCGTTTCCGGACCATGCGTGCGACCTCCTTTTACTACAACCAAGTCAGAGCCACAGACCTTTGAATAACGTCCCCTTACCTATTGTATTTTTACCAATTTTTGCCTGTTCGGTCAACAAAAAGCGTATGCGGTTATCTACAAAGCGCAACCGCCATTTAGTCGGCCAATGGGGAACGATCCGCATTTGGCCTTCTTGTGGCAAGTATTCTGGGTAACCGCAAACGTGTATTATGGTTAGCGACAAACGACTTCATTGGGCGAGCTGTTGGATCCGCGCTTGTGCTTGCTTTGCCAAGGCTGAGTCGGGCGCCAAGGCCACAGCCTTTTTGAAAGCCGATATGGCCTTTTCGATCTCAAAGGAACCGGCATACGCCCTCCCCAAATCAAATTGAATCAACGCCGAGCCCGGCGCATAGCGCTCAGCCCGCTCCAATGAATCAATGGCCGCGTTGTAATTACCCAATGCAAGGTAGGTTGCTCCCATGTTCTGAAGCGCCGTCACAAAACGCGGGTTCTCCTCCAGGGCCTTTTTGTAAAACGATAGGGCACGACCATAGGCCTCCTTACCCCGGTATGCCTCCCCCAAGTTGTTAAGGACGATATGAGGGGTTGCATAAAGCAAGTTGTCCAGTGCCCGTTTAAAATACGGTATCGCCTTGTCCCACTTTTCCTGTTGCAGGTAAACCGCACCGATGGCATTTTCCGCCTGGGGATAGTCCGCCTTCAGCTCCAAAGCCTTCTCGAAGTGGTCAATCGCCAGGTCGAATTGGTCCTTGGCGAAATACGCCAGGCCCAGATCATAATGCGTGTAGGGATCTTTACTGTTCAATTCCTCGGCCTTCAATAGCTCTCGAAGGGCAGAACTGATGTTTCCTTCCGCAAGATATCCCTCTCCCAGCTGCCTAAACGTTTTCGCCTTTTCTCGGCGAACGGCCCTGTTCGATGCACAAGACACGGATAGAAAGCAAACACACAACAACAATATCGTCCATCGTTTCATAAAGTTTTGCCCCATTACGGTTTTCCGTTGATTGTTCGATACACTTTGAATTTGAAGAAGAACATCGAATAATGATGTCGCTCCGCTACTGAAATTCTGATG
>CAZHHS010000314.1:0-2208 GCA_964532395.1 uncultured Desulfobacterales bacterium
GGCACCTATCATCACTCCATCATTGTCGGCAGTCTTGCCGAAGCTGCCGCCACGACCATCGGTGCCAACCCGTTACTGGCCAAAGTGGGCGGTTACTATCACGACATCGGCAAGATCAACAAGGCCGCCTATTTTGTTGAAAATCAATCCTCCTCTCATAACAAACACGATCGCCTGGCACCGTCCATGTCCAGCCTGATACTCACCACCCATGTGCGAGACGGGGTAAAAGTGGCTAGACGCTACAGGCTGGGCAAAGACATAACGGACATCATTCAACAACACCACGGCACCAATGTTATCGCCTATTTTTACGAAAAGGCGAAGCGCCTGAAAGGCAAAGAGGCGGTCAACGTTGACAATTTCCGGTATCCCGGCCCCAAGCCGCAAACCAAGGAAGCCGCCCTGGTCCTATTGGCAGACAGTGTCGAGGCCAGTTCAAGAACCATGCAAAACCCGACACGGAGAAATATTACGACGTTGGTACGCAATGTCGTCAACACGGTCGTGCTGAACGGACAACTGGATGAATGCAACTTGACATTAAAGGACCTCAACGAAATTGCCAAAAGTTTTGACAAGACACTCAACGGCATATACCATCGCCGGATCGAATATCCCAGCGACAATCCGGCCCCGGCCGTGGACGGCTTCAGTGTCACCGGTACTGATGCAAATTCACATAGACAACAGACAGAGTCGTTACACCGTCGATCAACAGCAGATAAGGAAAAAGGCGGCTACCCTGCTGAAGGCTTTGGCGTGTCCTGACGCCGAGCTTTCTATTCTTTTTGTAGGCAAAGACGAAATCGCCCGGCTGAACCATACCTATCTCGACCGATCCGGGCCCACCAACGTCATTTCTTTCCCCATGCGAGAAGGTCCTTTTTCCGAAGTCAACCCCGATCTGTTGGGCGATCTGGTTATTTGCCCGGACACGGCGGAACAAGAAGCCGAGGCAGCGGGTATGGATGTAGGGCATCGAATAGATCAACTTCTCATCCACGGCATATTGCATCTTTTCGGCTACGACCACGAACCATCCGCCGAAATGGCAGCGGTTATGGAAAGAAAGGAAAGAGAGCTCCTGGCATTGCTTTAACGGGGGGCCGGCGAATTGCGCCGCTAAACTTATGCCGCTTGAAAACAGCAGAGGGATTAAGAATTGAGGGATTAAGGGATTAGGGGATTAAGGGATTAAGGGATTAGGGGATTAGGGGATTAGGGGATTGGGGGATTGGGGGATTGGGGGATTGGGGAATTGAGGGATTGAGGAATTGGGGGATTGCGGGGGTGATTGATGCACTCGCGTTGTTGATCCTCTCCGACAATTCCCCAATTCGCAATTCCTCAATTCTAAATCCGCAATTCCTTTCCGACAATTCCCAATTCCTCAATTCCTCAATTCCAAAATCGAGAGTACTTAGGAGGCAATAGGGAATGCCCACTTTAGCGGTAAATGTGGATCATGTGGCGACACTGCGTCAAGCACGCGGTATTTCCATCCCTGATCCCGTGGCAGCAGCGGCCATGGTTGAACATGCCGGTGCCGATGGGGTGGTGGTACATCTCAGGGAGGACCGGCGGCACATCCAGGACCGGGATGTACGAATCCTCCGGCAAACCATAAAGACCAAAATGATTTTGGAAATGGCGGCCACGTCGGAGATGATTGCCATTGCCGGCGATATCAAACCGGACTGGGTCACCCTGGTCCCGGAAAAGCGACAGGAACTGACGACGGAAGGCGGTCTGGATCTCACCCGGGACAACAAAACGGTGATCCAGGCCATCGGGGCTCTTCGGCAGTCCGGAATTCCTGTCAGTCTGTTCATCGATGCGAACCCGGAGCAGATTACGATTGCCTCCCAAACAGGCGCACAAAGCGTGGAAATCCATACCGGTGTTTTCTGTGACGCCCTGACCGGACCGGAGCGAAACGAGGCATTTCAGCGCATTGTGGAAAGCGCAAAACTGGCCCACAGTCTGGGGCTGGGGGTCAATGCCGGCCATGGCCTCGGATATGACACCATCAAAGCGTTTACGGGGCTTTCCCAAATCGACGAATTCAGCATCGGCCACAGCATTATCGCCCGCGCCGTTATGGTCGGGCTGGATCGGGCGGTCAGAGACATGGTGGCGCTGATCAACGATCTTTAGGATAGTGAACATTGAACGTCGAACATCCAACGTCGAATGTTCGGGGGC
>CAZHHS010000315.1:0-2187 GCA_964532395.1 uncultured Desulfobacterales bacterium
AAAAGATACCGTTTCGATTTCGGGACCATGCCTGGTTCGTCGCCTTTGCGCCGGTAGAAGCACCTCGGATTGCGGTTGCCGTACTTGTGGAACACGGGGGACATGGCGGTAGTACCGCAGGGCCGATTGCCAGGGAGATGGTGGAAACGTATCTGGGGGGTGGGGATTGAGGGATTGCGCCGCTGAACCGATGCGGCTTGAGAAGAGCAGAGGGATTGGAGGATGGGGGCTACAGGCTGTCGACGAGTTTCTTTAAGTGGGGGCATGCCTCGGGTTCGATGCGGCGGAGGTTGAACGTCAACCGGTCCAGGGCCGGGGGGATGTAGGCCTCGAACCGGGGCTTTCCTTTTACCCGGCTCAAGAAGGCGAAGGCGCCCAAGGCCTGGAGGTTGCGGTTTACGGCGCAGTACCTGTAGGCGTAGCGAAAGGCTTCGGGGTCTACGGATCGATATTGGGCAAGCCGTTCCAAGTAGTAAATCAGGAGTGCATCCTCTATCTCCGGTCCTAAAGAGACATACGGGTCGATCAGCAGGGCGGCCAGGTCGTAGGGCAACGGTCCCAGTCTGCCGCCTTGAAAATCGATGACGTGACAGCTGCCGCGGTGGACGAGAAGATTCCGGGACTGAAAGTCTCGGTGGACAAATCCCGTATACGCGGGACACAATCCCCGTTTGGATAAGAGGTCGAAGTCGGCTTCCAGCCCTTCCGGGATCCTGTCAACCCCCCGAAGACCGATGACGAATTCTCTCAGAAAATAGTCGCATTCCTTTTCCCGTATCACCTGACGGTCGTAGTACGGCGTTTGGTAGGTCCAGGTGGTGTCAAAATCTTCCGCACCGCGAACCCCCATGGCAACGAGGGTGTCAATGACCGGTTCATACAAGGAAATCCGCTTGTCCCGGTCTTTCTCTCCCATGACCGCCTCCTGGAAATGACAATCTCCCAGGTCTTCCATGACCACGATTCCTGCAGGCCGGTCAAAGTGATGAATGTGGGGAACCGCGATGCCTTTGGCCTCCAGGTGCCGACCGATGGCAACAAAGGCGTCGGCCTCGCAGACCTGCGCTTCCGGTGAGATACCGTGTTTGGCCAGGATAACGGAGTGCCCGTCGGCGGAAATGCGGTGCCAACTCCGGTCGGAACCGTCGCCTTCCAGGATTTCCCAGGCCGGCGTCTCCCCGTCGTTGTCGGCGTTTAGTGCGGACAGGGTTTTTCGGGCCGCTGCGGCGGCCGCCGCCTGTTCATAGCCCGCCGGCGTGCCGATGTCGTGCCAATAGTGACCCGATACGACCTGTGTGCCGATGGCGTGTCCCCGGGCGATGAGGTTTCGGTAGACATCGATGATACTGACGGCGGTGTCCTCGGGGATGAAATCGAGAATCTCGGGGCTCAACACCTGGATACCGGTGAAAGCAAGCACGGCGCTCCCTCGGGGCGGTGTCTCCTCACCAAAGCCGACAACCCGTCCCTGATCATCCTGCTCATCAACCCAGACATTGTTATACGGTGGGCAGTCGTGGAGTACCAGAGTGGCCCACAGGTCCCGGGTCAGGTGGGCATCATAGACGCCCTTGAAATCGATGTCGGTGAAAATATCCCCGTTGACGACGAGAAGGGGGTCGCCGTCCCACAGATCTTCAACGTTCTTGACGGCACCGCCCGTTCCCAGAATGCGGGGCTCATGGCGGAGGCAAACCGGGATGTCGTATTGTTGATTTTCTACGAATTCGGCGATCAGTCGGGAAAGGTGGTGGCTGTTTATAATGACGGCGCTGAAGCCGGCCTTCCGGAGACGCTCGATGAGAATGTCCAGCATCGTCCGGTTGTCGATCGTAAAGAGGGGCTTGGGCTTTGTTCGGGTATAGGGCAAAAGGCGGGTGCCCAGCCCCGCTGCCAGGATCATCGCTTTCATGGGAGATGGAATCATGCCAGCCCCTTGGGGGGGTGTCAAGCAGGGAAAGCCCATGCCGTAAATCGATAGAAGATGCCCGGGGCTTGTGGTATGATCATAAAAAGCCGGATTAAGCCGCCCCGCGGCTTCCTGTCAGCAACGAACTTGGTTGACGGTGGTGTTGTTGCATAAGGTCCAGGACGGTCTCAGATTTCAATGGCGCTAAAACTCAGCCGTAAGCGTCCCTAAGTTCCGTTGCGGCCGGGTTTACCAAATAAGCCATGTGGATTTACCAA
>CAZHHS010000316.1:0-2150 GCA_964532395.1 uncultured Desulfobacterales bacterium
CGGAATCGGGCAATGTGGCCCTGGTCAGCCAGAGTGGCGGGATTCTGGTTGATCAGATGATCAAGTTTTCCAATCAGGGAATCGGGCTCTCCCTGGCGGTCAGTATCGGTAATAAGGCCCTGGTCGGGGAACTTGCGCTTCTTCGCTACTTGATGGCAGATCCCGGGACCCGTGCGATTGCCTTCTACATGGAGGGGTTTGGAAAGAGGGAAGGACGGGAGTTCGTCCTGGCGGCACGGGACTCCCCGAAGCCGATCGTCGTCATGAAAGCGGGAAAGAGCCCCGGTGCCGGCCGGGCGATTTCCAGTCACACGTCCTCTCTGGCGGGCGACTATCCCACATTCTCGGCCGTACTCGACCAATACGGAATCGTCGAAGCCAGGTCCGATTTTGAACTGGTGTCCTTTTGCGAAGCGCTGAGCTTTTATACTACGGGGATCCAGGGTCGGGTCGCCATTGTGACCGGTAGTGGCGGGCACGGGGCCATCGCCGTCGATTTTTGTGCCAAGTATGGCCTGGCCGTTCCGACGCTTTCCACGGCGGTGCAGGGGCAGATCAAAGACAGGCTTTCGGCCAGCGTGAAAGGCATCGCCGCGCTGGGTAATCCGATAGATCTGACGGGAAGCGCCGTGGATGATGATTTTGTTTCAGCCGTTGAGCGCCTGAGTACCGTGGAAGAGATCGATTGTGTCATTTTGCTCCTTCTTCCCTATCTGCCGGGTATCAGCTCGGATCTGGGGGCCCGATTGAGCCAGCTCTACGACCGCACCCGTAAACCGCTGGTGGCCTATGTGCCCCATGTGGCGAAATACCGTATGCTCATCGAGGGCTTTGAGTTAAACCGCACCCCGGTGGCCCCTTCCGTTGAAGGCGTGGTGTTGATGGCGGAGGCCATGAGGCAGCGTCGCTATGGTTCGTGAAGAAGTTCGAGAGATCCTTGCTGCAGCCGAAGAAACGGGCTGGGTGCTTGAACCCGAGGCCAAGCGGCTACTCTCCCTGGCCGGTCTGACGGTGCCCCGGTTTACGTGGGCAAGCGGGGTTGACGAGGCCCTGGCGTATGCCGGGCACCTGGGATACCCTGTAGTGGCCAAGGTGGTGTCGCCGGAGGCATTACACAAAACGGATGTCCACGGGGTGGCCGTCGGCGTTTCAAACGATTCGGCGTTGCGATCGGTTTTCGATCGGTTCCGCAAGATTCAAGGGTTTTCCGGCGTGCTGATCGAAGAGCAGCTTTCGGGTATTGAATTGATTGTCGGGGCCAAAATCGACTATCAGTTCGGGCCGGTGATTCTGTTGGGCGTGGGCGGAACCCGGGCCGAGATTTATGATGATACCGCTCTCCGCATGGCACCGCTCCAAAAGGAGGACCCGGCCCGCATGGTCAAGGCGCTCAAGGCGCATCGTCTGTTGGCGGGGTATCGCGGCTCGCATCCGGTGAATCTCGATGCCCTGAGCCACATGATGATGGGTTTGTCGGACCTTGTCCTGGAGATCGAGTCTTCTATCGATTCCATTGATTTGAACCCGGTCACCTGTTTTGAAAATCAGTGCGTGGTCGCCGATGCAAGGATTATTCTAAGTTCCGCTTCGGAGAAAAAAGCGCCTAATACGCGGACCTAGTGTACTGTCCCAGAAATAGCTGCAATAAGTACGAACTCGGTGGGACGTTGGGGGCGTAGCGCCGTCCAAAGCCGTTTGTTCGCTCCGTGACCATTTTGGGGACGTCTGCCGAACGGCGCTAAATCACAGAAACTCGGGCCCTTGGGCCCTCAAACAAGTCTGTGATTTTTTACGCGCCGTTCGACATCCGTCTGATTCCCAAAATGCTCAATGTCACTCACAAAAGACTTCGGACGCCTTTCGATTGCTTCAAGGTATTGCTGGGACAGTACACTAGAAGGCTGTCGGAGAACTTGCATTTTCGCTCTGGGTGAGCGTTTGGGAAGCATCGCGGGCAGACATTAGTCATCGACCTTGTGACAGATACAATCCCGCTCTCCACAGACGTCACACACATAGCGGGATTCGGCCGCCGACTGGTTGCGTTTTCGGATTACGGCGACAGTGACGATGGCTGCTACGATGAGGACTACAAGAAGATATATCATCGGTGACCTCTGGAAAAAGAGTTTGTGACATCGAAGGCAGAC
>CAZHHS010000317.1:0-2148 GCA_964532395.1 uncultured Desulfobacterales bacterium
CTGCAGAATATGAAAGTAGAAGCGTCGTTGCGAATAGAAGGAGTGTATGAAAGCATTTGTTGATCAGTTGATGTCGGTATTTAACGCCATGCCGACATCGAAGAAGATTTCGATGGTGGTTGTGCTCGGTCTGGTCGTGGCCGGATTTGCAGTTATGTTTCTGTGGGCCAACCAGGTCAATTATAGTACGCTCTACGCCGACCTGTCTCCCGAAGATGCGGGTGAGATTGTTTCCAAACTCAAAGAACAAAGGATCCCCTACAAACTGACTGCCGGCGGGACCTCCTTGATGGTTCCGGCGGACCAAGTCTATGAACTTCGGCTGAGCTTGGCCAATAGCGGACTGCCGGCGGGCGGTCATGTCGGTTTTGAGATATTCGACAGCAACAATTTCAGCACCACTGAATTTGTTCAAAAATTAAATTATCAAAGGGCCCTGCAAGGCGAACTGGAGCGCACGATCAGCGATTTCAGGGAGGTGGACCGGGCACGGGTACTCCTGGTAATACCGGAAGAATCGTTGTTCGTGGAAGACAGTAAGTCCCCGTCGGCATCTGTGTCCCTCAAGCTGAGGACGATGTTGTCGGCGGACAAAGTGTCCGGGATTGTGCATTTGGTGGCCAGTGCGGTTGAAGGATTATCTGCGGAACAGGTAACGGTGGTAGAGACGGGCGGGAAGGTGCTCTTTAAAGGGTCAAACGAAGGAGATGAGGCGGCCCTGTTTGCGAGCAATAAGTTGGACTATCAAAAAGAGATCGAACAAGGTGTCGCCCGTCGCGTACAGACGATGCTGGAAGGAATCGTGGGCAAGGGAAAGGCGATCGTCAGGGCCAGTGCCGATATTGCCTTTGACCGGGTCGATTTCAGCGAGGTGAAATACAATCCCGACAGCCGGGTGGTACGGAGCGAGCAGCGCAGTTTGGAAAAGTCGATGAATGGACCTTCGGGAGACGGCGCCGTACGGCTCGAAAATACCAACCAAGGAACGGTGCCGGTTCAGGGTGGGTCCGGTTCCGGGGCCGAAGCAGAGAAACAAAACGAAGTCGTCAATTATGAAATCAATAAGACCACCCGACGGGTTACCACGCCGTCCGGATCCATCACCAGACTGTCGGTGGCGGCGGTGGTGGACGGTACCTACGAAACGGTGACAGGTGAAAACGGCGCTCAGACAAAAAGCTATGTACCTCGTAGTGAGGAGGAGTTGGCCGAATTTGAAAAGCTGGTAAAACGGGCCATGGGATTTAGCGAAGATCGGGAAGACCAGGTTTATGTGAGTTCCTTTGCCTTTTCGAGTTCAGATATGCCTGCCATGGCGGGGGAAACCCCACTCGATTGGCCGGCTTTAATCAAGGAATATTCCCGGATCTTAATCAACATTGTTTTGGTATTGCTCGTCTTTATGTTCGTTGTCAGGCCGCTGATCAAATCGATGCGGGATGTAAATACGGGCGCAAAAGTACAACGGCACGAAGAATTGCCGAGTGGTACGCAGGCAGAGGAGCAAGGGGAGTTACCAACATCCGAAATAAAGGACCCCCGGGCAATTACGCGGAAGCTGGCACAGGATAATACGGAAAAGACGGAACAACTCCTGCGAGGTTGGCTCAATGAGGAGGGTTGATGACAACAGCTCAGCGACTTGATGCAAACAAACTAACCGGTCCGCAGAAGGCGGCGGTGTTTTTGCTTTGCATGGGAGAGGATTTCAGCTCAAAGATCTTTCGGAATATGGACGAAGAAGAGGTCGGAAAGATCGCCTCCAAAATGGCGGAAATCCAGCATGTCCCACCCGATGTCGTGACCAAAGTGATGACCGAATTCACCGATGCCATGGGTAACGAACAGGTGGTGGTTCGGGGAGATACCTTTCTCAAAACCCTAACGGATCTGGGCCTTGACGAAGAACGGGCGATGGCCATCCGCAAAGAGATTGACAAGGGAAAAAAAGATTACCCCTTTAATTACCTGGAGGGAATGGAAACGAACGATATCATCAATCTAATCCACGGTGAACACCCTCAGACGATCGCCATGATTTTGGTTCATTTGAAGCCGGGCAAAGGCGCGGAGGTGTTGAGTGGACTTCCTTCGGATATGCAGACCGGTTTGGCAATGCGTATCGCGGAGATCGATCGCGTGCCGCAG
>CAZHHS010000318.1:0-2132 GCA_964532395.1 uncultured Desulfobacterales bacterium
CTTCCGTACCCGGCTTGGCAGGATACCACTTGTCTGCCTTGGCCGCGGTATTGGATATTCTCGGTTCGACTTGCACCAGCTTCGGCCCATTGCTTCCGTTATGGGACCGCCACTTGCTGTAGGCCTGAATGCTGCGCACGGGAGATCCCCAGCCTTCAACAATGCCGCTGCCGAAGCTCAATATGAAACCGGCATTTTCCAGATCAAATCCCACGGACCCCCGCTCTTCTTGTGCGAGCGACATGGCTATTCGGCTCGTGTCGGCGGCGGAAATTCCGCCGATGAAGTTGGGAGATCCGTAGGCGGTCATAAACCGGGCAAACAATTGAGCCACCGTGCCCCGATCGCTCGACGCCATGCAGGTAACCGCTTCTGGTTTATTTTGGCTTCGTAGGACGCTCAGTCGCGATACGACTTCACTGATGGCTTGATCCCAGGAAATCTGTTCCCACTTGCCGGCACCCCGCTTACCTACACGGCGGACCGGGCCAGGTACCCGCCACGGGCCATACAGCAACTGAAGTCCGGCAGCCCCCAATGGGCATATGCCGCCGTCATTGACCGGATATCCGTCCGTCCCCTCGATCTTAACCGCCCGGTCTTTGACTTTTCGGACCGTAATGCCGCAGTTGCCGGGGCAAACTTGACAGATCGTGCTGGCGTGTGAAACCCGTCCGTCTTCAGGAACCGGAACCCACGGCCAGTTCTGTGTCCATATGGAGATGTCATCCGTCAGTTTCCAGGGCAGCGGAGAAAACGTAATTCCCGCCCCGGCGCCCAAGCCGGCCCCCACCAAAATCTCAATAAAGGCTCTTCGATCCAATTTCATAGATTTTCCCCTTATATCAAGTCCTTAAAGCCAACTTATGTGAATGACCCGTATGCCTCATCGAAGCCGTCATGCCTTGCCGTCCGTTGGCAGCGCAGCCCTATTTGTGACAGACAAAGCACCCCTGGCTGACCCCGTTTTCTTCATGGCATTCTGCACAGTCATCCATCTTCATGCTGTCCCAGGGGTTTTTCTTAAACCCGGCGATGCTGTGTCCCCAGATGTCTCGGCTGTAGCCGGTTAAAATATTGTATTGGTACGGCTTGGAGTGTTCCGACTCGCCGATCGGTCCGTGGCACGTCATACAATCCATACCGGCCATCCGGACGTGAGCGGCGTGGGAGAAAAAAACACAGTCCGGCTGACGAGAATAAACCAGCCACGGAATTTCTTTGCCCGGCGTGATATATTCATCCACCAGCTTCAATTCCTCCGGGTCCTCACCCATAGGGAACTCATGACACATAATGCAGTTGTCGATAGTCGGAATGCCGGCATAGCTCCCATCGTCTCGGAAATAGTGGCAGGCTTCACAATCTCCCATCTCATCCACGTGGAGCTGATGGTTGAAATCCAACGGCTGCTCCTTTTCCGAGTAGAGGAATTTAGGGAAGGCGATCCAGCCAATGCCCAGAAAAATCACAAAACTAACCCCAAAAGCGATGACAGGAACAAGAAAACGCCAATTGCTGACCCGTTCCTGTTCACCTCCGGCCGTAACCTGATCTTTTTCATTTGGTGTGCTCATGGGAACTCCCATTATGTAGGTTTTGAAAAGTTGAAAGAATCAACCAAGATATGGAGGCCTAAACTGAAAAATAGATGAAAAATAGCCTGAAAAAATAATATGTCCCCATATCCTGCCACCACCATTTTGTCAAGGGAAAATCATGAGTTCTGTGCGGGTTCTGCCGAATGCGAGGAATTTGTCCCTGCCCGATCGGCTGGGATGAAATGCAGGCGGAACCGTCACGGATCGACCGGTGGTCCTCCCACCTCACCCCATGGAGTCCGAGACCAGACTTTCCAGAATATCCGCTTTTATGACGTCCAGGCTCTCACGACTGATACGGGCCCCTTTCATGCCGCCGTTCAGGGCAATCTCCGACAGATAATTCCGCCCGTCCTCGCTCACTAAAATATCGATATGGGCATAGGGAAAGCGGCCTCTTTCCATAATTTGACGGCACAAAACCAACTGGTCATCGCTCAATGTATAGGGCCTGCTTTTTCCTCCCGCCGTCAGGTTCATTCGAAAGTTGTCGGGATTTTCTCTGCTGTATGCCTCACAGTGATCACCGGC
>CAZHHS010000319.1:0-2121 GCA_964532395.1 uncultured Desulfobacterales bacterium
CTGTAATACCAAAGAGTTAAATTGACGAGAAAGGATGGAGGCGCCTGATGCTCCAGGTAAAATGTCAAATCTCTGACGGTTTGGATCTTTAGCACACCTGATCCGAGATAGGCTTCCTAAAACGGGAGAAGGAGAGGGCAAACAGACTTTTGGGATGAAGCGGTCGTTGAATCTCTTAAGGGTCTCCGACGCTATATATTTAAGGGAAATAATCTTCCCCTATCGGCTGCATAGCGCGGCCGCGCTTTACACGTCTTCAGAAATTTCCGCGGTCCATACGGCATGCTTTCCCCAAATCCACCGCCAAAAAAACCGAAAAAATGAACTAATCAAGGGCATACTCAGTACTTATTGATCCATGGGTTGTGGCGCAAACCGTCGCCTGCTTATCTCCCTCACCTGGATGGGGGTGTCTTCAATTTTTATGGCCCTTCGGGCTTGCCGATTTCACGGTATCTGCTTTATTGGCAGGCACTTGACCGGCCTGCTTCCCGTTGGGCCGACGAAGGTCGGGCCAGCGGGGAAGCTATTGGAGAAAAGGTCTCTTCCTTACCGGGAGGTCGTTCGGCTTGCCGAACGGCATCAACTACACGTGTACGTCGGCATGCCCACCGCCGCGCATCTCCGGCAAACTCGGCAAGCGGTGGATTTAGGTTTCGGTGTTCCGTTGCGGGCACTTTAAAAATCTGTTAGAAAGGCAGCATTCGATATTTAGGTCAGTGGTTAACCTGTGGCATGATTCAAAGAACTCAATCATTACACGTCTATCCATTTCAAATTTTTCCTGATTGTTCTCATGAAATACTGCAGTCGTTGCGGCGCAAAATTAACGCGTAAGGTTCCTGTAGGAGACGATCGGCCACGCTTCGCATGTGACGCGTGCGGGACGGTTCACTACGAGAACCCAAAAATGGTGGTTGGCTGTATTGCAGAGTGGGATGACAGCGTTTTCATGTGCCGGCGAGCCATTCACCCTCGCCGAGGGAGATGGACGCTACCCGCCGGTTATCTTGAAAATGGTGAAACAGTCTTGGAAGCTGCTAAGCGGGAAGCTTTTGAAGAAGGCCGCGTTCGGCTGGAAAACCTAACGCCTTACGCACTATTTAATCTCACCTTCGTGAAAGAAGTATATTTCATTTTTCGGGCCAACCTTGCAGATACGAATTTTGAGCCCGGCGAAGAGAGCTTGGAGGTCAAACTTATAGCCGAACATGAAATTCCCTGGGAGTCCATCGCTTTTTCTGTCGTACGGGAAGCATTAGAGCGTTATTTTCATGATCGCGCGAAAGGCCAATTCCTATTTCATATGGGAGATATCTCTCGTTAACAAATCGATTCGGCCGCCTTTCCGGTATATACAAGGAGTATATTTCGACAACGCAGCCAAAGTCTATGAATTCGGTATGCCCGCAAAACAGCTGGGGCCATATAGAGAATTGTGGTGTCAACATGCGGCCAGTGTCTGCCCCAAAGCCTTGATCAAGGCTGAATAAATCTTACTGCTCCGCGAATCAGAACATGATGAAGCAACCCTTGAGAAGAAGAAAGTGGATGGCGTGGGTGCGTATTATGAGATTGCAGTTCTATCCCATGACATTCATTGCCTATAGCTTGGGGGCAGCGATGACGTTCTCACATCATTCCGTATTCAACCTTAACCGTTTCATATTGGGCTATTTGTTTCTTTTTTTAGTCGAAGTAATTACCATCTTCGTCAATGAATTGTGCGACCTTCCAACCGATCGCATCAATAGAAACGCAAGCCCCTTCAATGGCGGTTCCAGGGTACTTGTGAAAAAGGAGCTTTCGATCAAAGCGGTTAAGACAGCCCTGGCACTGCTTTTTTCTCTGCTTGCATTGTCCAGTTTTTTTCTTGTACTTTTATATCCTGCTTCATCAAGAATCCCCGTTATTATACTAATGACAATAGGAATATTTTTGGGATTGGGATATACCGCGCCCCCTATGAAGTTTTGCTACAGAGGGATGGGGGAACTCGTTGTTGCTCTAACGCACAGTCTCTACGTCATTGCCTGCGGTTTTGTATTTCAAGTTGGTTCATGGGCACCTTCGATTGCCTGGGTGTTGGGTTTCCCACTTTTTTTTTCTGTGCTCTCCGCC
>CAZHHS010000320.1:0-2120 GCA_964532395.1 uncultured Desulfobacterales bacterium
TTTCCCAAGAATCCAGTCATCGGCGCGTTTTTTCGGGAAATCCACCGTGCCGATGAACTTGGGTCAGGTATGCGCAAGATGATGCGGTATGGCAAGGCGTATGGCGGTGCGGATCCCGAGATGATCGAAGGCGATGTATTTCGAATCGTTGTAAAGGTGCCGGAGTTCAGCACAACAGGTGACAAATCAGGCACCTCCGAAGTTAAGCCCCAAGTTACACCCCATGTTGCACCCCAAGTCACGCCCCAAGTCGAACGTCTGCTTCGGGTCGTCAAGGGTGAAGTAGATCGAGATGCTCTTCAGCAGGCGGTCGGTCTAAAAGCGCGGAAGAATTTCAGGCAGTTGTATTTGGCTCCAGCCATTGATGCCGGACTAATCGAAATGACAATCCCGGATAAACCTCGCAGCAGCAAACAAAAATACAGGCTGACAGACAAGGGGCGGAAGGTGCTGAAGGGAATCGAAGGAGGCAGTGAGTGATCAAGTCACTGCACAGCTCGGGTGTGCCCCTAGGCGAATTTGGTCACTTTTCCACTGACCGAGTTCGGCCTCCTGGTCCTTTGTTTCTGGTTGGAGAAACTATGACGACAATAACAAAATTTACCCAAAACTGCCTTGAGTCGAAAATGAGTAAAGGCTGGTGAATGAAGAACTCCGAGATTAGGAAGCGGTTATCGAAGATAACGGTTTGGAAGCGGGATGGACAGAGGGCGCCGCAAAAGCCGCTGTTGGCGTTGTATGCGCTGGGGAGGTATTCGCGGGGGGAGGGGCGGCTTATTTCATATGCGGAAGTCGATCGGGATCTACGAGAGTTGTTAGTTGAATTCGGGCCGCAAAGGCAAAGTTACCATCCCGAGTATCCGTTCTGGCGGTTGCGAAACGACGGCGTTTGGGAAGTGAGCAACGCGGAAAATTTGGGTTTGCGAAAAAGTAGTTCAGATGCCAAAAAGAGCGAGTTGCTTAAACATGATGTTCATGGCGGTTTCAAGAAGGAGATCTACGACAAGGTGGTCAGGGACAAAGGGTTTCTGGCACAAATAGCCCAGGATCTTCTGGAGGCAAACTTTCCCTCCACGATCCACGAAGACATTCTTCAGGCCGTGGGCCTCGATCTGGATATGGAAACTGCGACAACAACAAAACGCTCCCCGCTTTTCCGTGAGAATGTACTAAGGGCCTACGAGTATTGCTGTGCCGTATGTGGTTTCAATGTGCGCGTGGGAAACTCCCTGGTGGCACTGGAAGCCGCCCACATCAAATGGTTCCAGGCCGGTGGGCCCGACAAGGAGGTCAACGGCGTGGCACTCTGTGCGATGCACCACAAACTATTCGATCGCGGCGCGTTCAGTCTGGACGAATCTATGAACGTCCAGGTTTCCGAACGGGCCCATGGACATGGGCTAAAAAAATGGCTGACGGATTTTCACGGCAGAGAAATCCATTTGCCCCAACGGCCGTCGTATTACCCCAAACCGCAATTTGTCGATTGGCATATTCGCGAAGTGTTTCAAGGGCCGTCGCGGTATGGTGGAAAGATTGGAGGCTGAAAATCTACCCAAAACAGCTTTGATCTGAAATGGGTAAAGGCCAAGAGGCTGAGTAGACTTGATCCCTCGGGATACCCCTTTGAGGAAAGCGTGACCGGATGTGTCACGCTCGGGTGTTTTCATATTGTAAAATACTCGACAAGGGGACGAAAACATGACGGACAAGAAAGTGAACATAGACAAGCTAAAGGAATGGAGACCGAAGACGAGCCCCAAGATGTTGCCCGGCATTTATTATTCCTGGTATCCAGGACTTCCGAATCTGGAGCATGCCAGGTTTGACAGGCAAAGATTTGCTCAGCATTGGCGAAACTGCGTGATCGAACTCGCCGAAGAAGGTGAAGTCACAGTATCACATGTGGAAACCTGGTACACCAAGGCCGCACGAAGATCCATTCTCTGGTCAATTTATTATGTCAACGGAGATCCCAGACTGGCCGTCTCCAAAAGGAAGGGGATACTTAGAGAGCTGAACGGGAAGGCAGGCCTTGAATCGTTTTGTGATGGTTTTTACAAGGTTCCCGACGACTTTATGTTTGAGTTGACCAGAGAAGAGATCATGAGGATATCACA
>CAZHHS010000321.1:0-2114 GCA_964532395.1 uncultured Desulfobacterales bacterium
TTACACGGCACATTGTCACCGATCAACGGCATTGGACCGGAATCGCTCAGGATTAAGGAACTCATTGCCAGGGTGCGCTCGGACGACGTCGAAGAACTCGTACTGGCCACGAATACCAACGTGGAAGGAGAGTCAACGGCATCCTACATTTGTGAATTGTTCAAAAATAATGCCGTTCGGGTAACCCGAATCGCGTCGGGGGTTCCTATGGGAAGCGACCTGAAATACCTCGATGAAGTGACCATAAAGCGTGCTATGGAAAGGAGACAAGACTTTTAACTTGTCCAACCCGTCTGATTTCTTTGAATGTAAGATGTGCGGTGACTGCTGCAAGGGTTTCGGTGGCACTTACGTCACCGAGAAAGATATTGATGCTATCTCCGGATTTCTCAACACTGACCGCAACACCTTTAAACGAGACTACTGCCAGTTGTCCGGAACACGGCCGGTGCTCCGCACCGGTCCGTCGGGATATTGCATATTCTGGGATCAGATATGCACCATTCATGAGGTCAAACCCCGGATGTGCAAGCTGTGGCCGTTCGTCGAAGCTGTTCTAGTGGACCCGATCAATTGGATCTCCATGCATTCCATGTGCCCCGGCATCCGCACCGATATAAATGAAAAAGAACTTGCCGAGTGTGTCCGGGAACAGCTCCTGAAACATAGCAGGTAGAAGGTAAAAGATCCGTGACCTTTGCGAAAGGTAGTTGAACTTGATAGGGATATTCGACTCCGGAATCGGTGGGCTCACAGTGGCTCGAGCACTCATGACCCACCTTCCCGACTACGACATTGCTTATTTCGGCGATACGGCACGAACGCCGTATGGCACGAAAAGCCCGGAAACCGTTACGCAATACGCCATCGAAGATGCGCAAATCCTTGTTGATAAAGGCGCCAAGCTCTTGGTTGTGGGCTGTAACACGGCCTCCAGTGTGGCTACCGATAGGCTCAGGAAGGACTTCGACATTCCTGTTTTTGAGGTGATTTCGCCCGCGATCGATGCCGTCCTCAATCATCCCAAAAGTAGACGGGTAGGGATCATCGGCACGCGAGCAACAGTGAGCAGTGGGGTATATCAAGGCAAACTCAAAGCGGCCCGGCCCGAACTGCAGGTCTTCGCCGCATCCTGTCCCCTTTTGGTACCGTTGGTGGAGGAAGGATGGCTAAATAAAGGAGAAACCCGGCGAATAATCAAGAAGTATCTTCATCCGCTGAAGGTCAAACAAATCGACACGCTGATTCTCGGATGTACGCATTATCCCCTCGTAAAGGATATTATACAGATCAAGATCGGCAAACGGGTCAAAGTCATCGACTCCTCGGAAGCCACGGCCGGTGCCGTAAAACACTTTCTTGACACAAACACGCAAATCGCTCGAACATTATCCCAAAAAGGGACCCGCGATTTTTTTGTTTCAGACATCACGGACCATATGCAAAAACTGGCCAGCACCATATTGAAAAGGGAAACCGAATTGCAGCATATTCGGCTTTGAATGGGCGATGCACACAAGATTCATCTTCAGATAACCCCCTCCATGTACATAGGAAGAAAAGAATGGAAAAGAGAGCGCAACTGTCGGTTTTTTTGAAGAATGTTCCCGGAGAACTGGGTCATTTTGCCGAACTCATGTCCAACGCCCAGATCAACATACTGGCCATGTTTATCCAGAACGCTTCCGATTACGTTCAAGAAATGTTTGAAGCCCGAGGAAAACCGATAAAACGAACGGCATCGGCTGCCAGCTATGGATCGGTTTTGAAGGAAGCCCGGAAATATTCCTTGATCAGAGTCGTGGTGGACAAAACAGACGAGGCCCTGGCAACGCTCAAAAAAACCGGATATTGGGTCGATGCCAAAGATGTTCTGGTCATGAAGTTGGAAAACAGGCCGGGACAGTTGGCAGGTATTTCCAAGCAATTTGGCGAGGCCGGTATTAACATAAACTATGTCTACGGCTCCGGCGCCGCTGATGCCAAGTCAGCGATCTACGTCTTCAAGGTCCCGGATGCGACCCAGGCCATGGCGTCTTTCCCCGATGAACCTCAATGAGCATGGGAAGCTTCCGGGGGAATCGTTTGGAAGGGGGGACGCGACGGGGCCGTTT
>CAZHHS010000322.1:0-2108 GCA_964532395.1 uncultured Desulfobacterales bacterium
CCGTAGCACCGCTTCAATATTGCACCGCCACCCTTGGCGGTCCGGGTTGTCCCGTCGACGCACGGGCCGCGGCAAAGGCCGACTCGGTGTATCCGTAAACACCAGGCGCGAAAAGGCCTCTTCCGCCATTTCTATTTGCTCCCCGGCAAGCATATTACAGGCAAACGTGGTCGACCCGTTAGCGGCGAACACCTCAAACCGAGGCAGAATAAATCGATAGGCCTTAAAATAGTCCCATGCAGAATCTTCCCCGCGGACACCGGAAAAACGCAACCCGCCAAAATATCGCGGGTTGCCCCGGGACGATGCGATGCGTGCGTGTAATGTCTCCATCAATCCGTGATAACTCAAGCCGGCGTCTCCGGTAATGACATCGGCACCACCGACACCCGCCAGCTCGAAGGCATTTTCCCGGTCCGACCAGTAACCGCGAGAGCCAAAAGATTGCCCGCAAAGCCATGGCAAGGCTTGCAATCCGGCAACCGGTATTTCGGCACGCAATATCCGCCGATTCCGGATATCGGCCGACTCCAATCCCCGGCACTGCTCTTCCAGCAGGGCAACAATTCTTCGTCCGATGCGGCCTTTGTCACGGACATGGATGGGTTCAACCGTCGTATGCATATGGTACTTCCCGAAAAATCGAAATCGTCATGAGGCCTTCCGGCCATGGTAGACGGTAGCAATCCCGAAAGCCAGTGGCCGGGAAAAGACCTGGGTAAATCCTGCCAGATGCAATAGTCGCAAGAACCCCTCTCCATAGGGAAAGGTTTCAATCGTTTCGTTCAAATAGCGATAAGCAAATCCGTCTCCGGATATGAGGGCACCCACCCAGGGCAAGACATGTCGTAAATAGAGCAAATAGACACCGTTGATCAATCGGTTTTGGGGCAGAGAGAACTCCAGAACTAGAACCCCCCCACCCGGTTTTAGTACCCGGCACACCTCTTTTAGGGATTGCGACACGTCGACCACATTACGGATGCCGAAAGAGATGGTGACCGCATCGAAAACGCGGTCCTTGGAAGGAACCCGGTCGGCCGTGCCGATCACCAACGCAATGGCCTGAGAAAGCCCCGCCTTCAAAATCTTCCGCCGGGCTGTCTGGAGCATTTTATCGGCCACATCCATTGCCACGGCCGACTGAACCGGACTCCCGGCATGAAATAAACCGAGCACCTGGTCTCCCGTGCCCGTGGCCAGGTCCAGCACATATTGGCCCTCCCGTGGAGAGAGAAACGAAACGAGCCGGCGGCGCCACATGGTATCGATGCCGCAGGATAACATCCGGTTCAAGAAGTCATATCGATGCGCCACCCGGTTGAACATCTGCCGGCTTTGCATCCTCGACGGTTCTCGAACAGTGCGTTTTCCCATCTATTTTAACCTCAGGATCACTTCCTTCTCATCATCGTCTACCTGCGCACTGGCATCCGATTGGTTTATGGATATCTCCAGCCGGTTCTTACTGCCCAGGACCGCCACCGGCCGGCCCACGGGTACGGCGGCATAGGCCTTGGATATGCCCTCGATGTAGAGTCGGCCCACCTGGATCGAGACATCGGCGGCGTTTTCGCTTCCCCTGAACCTACGCAGGGTTTCTCGGTCGATGTTGGTAATCAGGTTACCAAAATGGTCGACGGACACAATCCGGCCCACCAGCGTCCCGTCGGCGGGCAGTCGCGGTTTTGGGAAATCGATTTGAACCAGATCTTCCGGACATAGCGGGTCGCCCAATTGTGTTATGCACACGTCTCCCACCAATTTCGCGGCAACCGGTGCAAACAGATCCCGACCGTGAAAGGTGTCACTCAGCGACATGAGAAAATAGGCGGAATCGGTCACGGCGTGAATACGTTTGACTTCGTTTTCAGCCAATACCAAACTCAAAGCCCCATTGTCCGGACCCAGAAAATAATGCCCCGCGGCTTCGACACAAATGACACGGCGGTTTCCACCCACGCCGGGATCCACGACCACAACATGAACGGATTCCCGGGGAAAATACGAAAAGCTTGCCGCCACCACCAAGGCCGCCTGCGCAACGTCGTGCCGGCGGATTTGGTGCGTAATGTCCACAATCAGGGCCTCTCGATTCAGAGACAGTA
>CAZHHS010000323.1:0-2106 GCA_964532395.1 uncultured Desulfobacterales bacterium
TCCCCTGGATAGTGGGCTATGCAGAAACCGTGCACACGGTCCCATGGACACATTATACGTGTTATGTCAAAAACTTATGGAAGCTGAAGAAGACGGGTAGGACCAGGAAGGGTACTTATCGTCACACAATAGTAGTAAAGAGTTACCACTTTCTGTCTATCTCAAGCGCTGCCGGACGCCGCTTTTTCCGTGTACCGTCGCAAGATCACCTTGCCGGCAAAGCCCGGGCGGGAAATGTAGTCTAGACCAGCGTTCAGGAAATCATTCTTCAGGGTGTTGAAAACCGCCTCCTTTTCAGATTCGTCTACAAAATGTGATTTTTTCTCGAATGAATAGCGTACACAATTCCCCAGCGCCCCCTTAACTGCATCCACCGGGGGCAGGGCATCGTCAGGTGGGTAGTGCCGATCAAGATCTATATCAACGGCACCCACCAAGTAAACGAGCCACCGATCACCGGCCACCCGTCTGGATCTGTCATATATGTCAAGTCTTAATCCGTTCTCGAGGGGGATTGTTTGAATACTTTGTTCTTCCACTCGCCGACTCCACATTCATCTCAACGGTAAGGGTTCGCCGTTTAACAAATACGGGGCAATTGCTCTCCCGCCAGCATATCCAATATACGCGTACCGCCGATACCTGTTTTCATAAACACCTTTCCGGCGTTATCCGCCGTAACCCTCCCAATGACGGCTGCCTCCCGGCCATACGGGTTTTTCTTCATAGCGTCTAGAACCGTCTCGGTTTCCGCCGGATCGACAAATGCAATCAGCTTTCCCTCATTAGCCAAATAGAGTGGGTCCAACCCCAGCAGCTCACAAGCCCCTTCCACGCCTTCCCGCACCGGGATTTGGTCCTCCACCAATTCGATACCCACATTGGATTGAAGCGCGATCTCATTAAGGGTGGTAACCAGTCCCCCTCGTGTCGGGTCTCTCAACGCACGAATATTATTACTTACGGCCATCATGTCCGCCACTAAGCCATTTAGGGGAGCGGAATCACTTTGTATCGGTGCCTCAAAGGAGAGACCCTCTCGCATGGAGAGCACTGTTACCCCATGATCACCCATTGTGCCACTAACCAGGATTGTATCGCCCACGCGAGCATTTTTTCCTGCAATATCAAATTCTTGCCTTACTAAACCAATTCCGGAAGTGTTAATGAATATCTTATCCACGCTTCCACGATTCACCACCTTGGTATCCCCGGTAATGATTTGCACCCCCGCCGTGTCGGCGGCGTCTTTCATCGATTTGAGAATCCGGGATAGATCGGCCATGGGAAATCCTTCTTCAATAATAAAGCCCACGCTCAGATACAGCGGGTCCGCCCCTCGCATAGCCACATCATTTACCGTGCCGTGAACGGCCAGACATCCGATATCTCCGCCGGGAAAGAAGATGGGATCCACCGTGTAGGAATCCGTGGAAAAAGCAAGTCGGGTATCCCCGATCTCGAAAATCGTGCTGTCTTCCAGGCTGTCCAACAGGGCATTGTCAAACCCGGGCAGAAATACACGGGTGATCAACTCATGAGATGCCCTGCCCCCGCTGCCATGATCCAATAAAATCACATCGTCGCTTTTGGTCATATTAACTCCATTCTTCTGTCTGGGGTATAGAAGTGGTCAAACGGGCTCCCTGCCCTCACCTATCTTTCGACGCTTACGGTAACAAGCTTTAACAACTGGGGGAATGATCAGAGAAAAACCTCTGCTCAAAACTCTATCTGGGGTACCTCCTGGCGTGACTTGGGTACCTCGAAGAAGTCTTTCTTTTCGAATCCGAACATGCCCGCAATGATATTGGTGGGAAAGGACCTGATTTCCGTATTGTAAGTCTTGACCGACTCGTTAAACCGACGGCGTTCCACTGAAATCCGATTCTCCGTTCCTGCGAGCTCATCCTGAAGCCGAATAAAATTGGTATTGGCCTTTAACTGTGGATACCGTTCCACAACCACCAGTAACCGGGCCAACGCTGATGACAGCTGGTTGTTTGCCTCGACCTTCTCTTCCAACGAGTCGGCATTCCCCACTCTCGACCGCGCCCGGGTAACTCCCATCAGCACCTCCTTTTCATGTTGCTGATGGGAGTTACC
>CAZHHS010000324.1:0-2097 GCA_964532395.1 uncultured Desulfobacterales bacterium
CGTCAGTCCCGACCCGATGAGGGAGCGAAGGGGAACAAACAATCAAGACACGTAATCGCCCCGATGAAACTTAATGGCCTCAACACTTGCCATGACGGCAATGTCGTTAATGATGTTCCCAAGCCCGGTGTTGTTCTGAGACGGGTCGGCGGGAAGCCGTTTCACCTCGTCTTGAATTTGCTCTAAAATAGGCTCGACAGACTTTAGCGTCCGTTGGGGATCTCCTAGAGCTTTCGCATAGTTATCCATCAAATCCAGTATCTTGTCGGCTTGTCTCACGGTAGTCCCGTCAACCGGGCCGACTTCCGACAACTGTGGCGGCGCAACGGCATTCACGCACGGCGCCGTGGATTGCCGGCTGCTGTCGGCGCCTTGCGCTTCGCCCATCGTCCGGTTTAGGATCTTATCGAAGCCCTTTTCTCCCCCCTTGGATGTTTGCCGTCGTGACCCCGACACACCAACGGTTCCGCTGATTTTGCTGATGTCCATGGTCGCTTCTCCTTATGGCTCTGGCCGTCTTTGTAAGACGGTCTAGTTATTAAATATCTGCGTCAACTTTTCTTTTACCCCATCCGCAGTGAAGGGCTTAACGATGTAGTTGCTCACACCCGCTTGGACGGCTTGCAACACATTGTCTTTTTGCGCCTCGGCGGTAACCATGAGGAATGGAATCTCTTTAGTCGACTCGTCCCCCCGGACCGTTTTCAATAAATCCAGCCCTGTCATCTTTGGCATATTCCAATCCGATACGATCAGATCAATCTGGTTTTCTTTTAAGACATCCAGGGCTGTGGCACCATCATCTGCTTCCACTATATCTGAAAATCCGATTTGTTTAAGGACGTTCTTTACGATTCGGCGCATGGTGGCAAAATCGTCCACGACCAGCACTTTCATGTTGAGATCCATTGCCTATTTCTCCTTTGAAGATTTCGGTGCATCTTCAAAACAAAGTTCTATGGTGAATTCTCCGTGGTCCGTCGCGAAGGGTATGGCCGTCACGGATTGTCTCCTCATATGGCCGATGCTGTGATTTTTCCCCATAATCACCGTGGGAATGGCGGCATCCACCAAACGACCGTCTTCTTCCAGTATCTTTCTGCTCTGCCCTGAGATCATGTTGGCAATTTCTCCGACCGCATCTCTGATCTCATCATTCATCTCTTCGATCGTTTCTCCCAACATATTGGAGACGATCGGCAGGATACTCCCTTCGGTAAAACTTACGGAAACGGTCCCACAGGCTTCTCCCGTCAATCCGACAACTCCGGTCACATCCCCCTTGGCAAGAGAATCCTTTTTAACATACGGTTGCCCGGCGTGAGCCGGAGTAAAGGCCATGGTTTCCAAGACCGCGGTGGCCGCATCGACGAACGGCCTCAGCAGGTCTGCCTTCATACACGTTTCTTTTTGCACGCAAGAGTACCTCCGGCCACTGAATTAGGGGAAGCTAGGAATGAGCTTCGTTGACCTCCTTAACCACCAGCAAGAAGACGTCCTTGAATTCCGCCAACGTCCCCGCCGTGATTCGCATCCGCCGTCCCCCGTTCTTGCCACCTTTTAGAGGCACTTCGTAGGTGCCGGGCGCTTCGCCGGGGTTTTGGGCCGACATCTCGGCAAAATGCGTGATATCACGAGCGCCCTCCGGTATGACCTCCCCGAGGTCCGCACCGACTAGATCCGACTGGCTGTAGCCGACCAGCTCGGCAAAGGCCGTATTGGCACCCAGGATGGCCCCATTGCGATAAACAAAGGCCGGATCCTCGATCTCCTCGACAATCAACAGCTTCCTGAGTACGGAACCGCGATAATCGGAGGGACGAGCCACACTTAAACCTTCTTTTTTGTGTTTTTGTTTGTACTTTCGAACCGCCTCGGGCAAGGCGATTCCATACCCTTCTAAGATTCGAACCACTTCGTCGGCGGGAATCTTGTAGTTTCTTCCCACCCGAATACCCCGAATCCGGCCTCGCTCGATCCATCGCCGAACCGTGGTGTGAAACACACCCAGCCACTCTGCCAATTCCGGTGTTGAAAAAAGGGTCTTCTCCATGACTCGCTCCTATGGATTTTGAATTCTCAATTGCTCTTATCTAT
>CAZHHS010000325.1:0-2093 GCA_964532395.1 uncultured Desulfobacterales bacterium
GACAAATTGGTGATCAAGTTCGTTGCCGACAGGAGGCCGCGGCGCGGCTTAACCCGGCTTTTTAGGACGCCATCAATAATCGCCAGTGCCCCGCTTTGACCGGATCAAGCCCGGCATGACGATTGGGACTATTGGCGTATTCTCAACTTCTTAACCCCTAGTCTTCTATGTTCAGGTCTGTGTCCGTCTTTGTCTGCTTGTCTCGCCAGCTTGTTGAAGCGAAGCAGAAATCCCGCCGTTGGGGTCCCGATGTAGCTTCAGCGAAAGCGGGTCTGCGGCATATTTCCGCCTTTTCGGTGAATTCGTTTTTGGACAAGGGTGTTGATATACATTGCGTTTGAAAGGGGTATGTCATGGACCGCATATGTACGAAGACGAGAACGTTTCAGGAGGCGGAAGAGCAAAATGTGGCACAATACGTCAGGATGTCTCCTGTTCAAAGACAAGATATAGCAAAGGAACTTAGAGAAAGAGTTTACGGTAAAGATGCCCCTGACGTGAGAAACACGAAGGCGGTTCGGAAGAAATGAAGGCTTCCCATTTTTCGGCGGATATTCAGGACTTTCTCGTTCTGTTGTATAGGCATGGCGTCAAATATGTCATCGTTGGCGGCGAAGCAGTCATATATTATGGGTACGCGAGACTTACGGGGGATGTAGATTTTTTCTACAAACGAACAGAAGAAAACGTGGCCAGACTTTTTCGTTCGTTATCTGATTTTTGGCAAGGTGATATCCCGGGGCTCGATGATAGCGCAGAACTGCTGGAAGACGGGACCATCATCCAGTTTGGGCTGCCACCGAACCGGATCGATCTTCTGAATAAGCTTGAAGGGGTCGGCTTTGAGGATGCCTGGGTTAACAAGGCGGAGGAAGAGGTGCAAATAAGGGGTAAAATGATCCCCGTATACTTCATAGGTATAGACTCTCTGATAATAAACAAAAGGTGTTCCGGTAGATATAAGGATTTGGAGGACCTGCAATTTTTGATGAAAGCAAAACAATAAGACAACCCGCCCTTTCGTTTTCTCAACTTCGCAACTTCTATAACCCCTAATCTACTATCTTCAGGTCTGCGTCCGTAATCTGTGTAAATCTTTGAAATCTGCGGATCCCGAAGGCACCTATGAACTTCAAAGTCGTCTTAAAAACGTTGATCAGCCGATTTCATGAGGCGGGTGTCGAGTTCGCCCTTTCCGGAGGGCTTGCCCTCAGTACGATGGGTCTGTTTCGTTTGACGAAGGACATCGATTTTGTCGTCCTGGAAGATGCTATGACGGCAGTCGACGACATAATGGCTGAACTGGGGTACGAAAAGCAGGATTTCAGCACGGAAGAAATCGTGTCTTATTTCTCTCCTCTCAAGGTGTACGGCCAGGTCGACTTTTTGGTCGCTCGAAGAAAATACACCCGTGCGATGCTGAAACGGGCCGCTGAACAGCCGGTATTCGATGATGCGTTTCGGGTGAAGACCTTGCTGCCCGAAGACCTCATCGGTCTTAAGGTGCAGGCACTGGTGAATGATCAGCGGAACCGATATCCCGTTGATGTGCCGGATATACAACAAATACTCAGATTACATAGAGACCGGATGAATATGGGGTTGGTTCGAGAGTATTTTCGGATTTTTGAAATGGAGGACCTTCTGGATGCATGGCTCGCAGACCTTGAGTGATGAAGAAAAACGAGAAATGTTGCTCGACGCCCAAGACCCCCGAAGAGCGCGGGCCTTTTTCGCCGCCAGAAGGCTAAGTCAGTCAGGGAGCCTGGATGACTATCTCGATTTTTTGAGTGAAAACATTGAGCTTGTCGCTTCAGCATTCCCCCGGCCGCGCGTGACGAAGGACTTCCGGCTTTAACCCGTGGTGTTTGATTCTTGATACCCTTGCCCTGCCAACTTGTTGAAGCGGAGCAGAAATCTCGTCTCCGGGGTCCCGTCGTAGCTTTAGCGTAGGCGGGTCTGCGGCTAACTTGTTTTCTTTAAGCTTTTACTTTTCCACGAACCCGATGCCAAGCCCCGGCTTATTTAGCAATCCCAAACTCGGCGCTGCCACCACAGCCCCCTTTTCGCGTAGCGAACGACCCCTCGTGGTC
>CAZHHS010000326.1:0-2070 GCA_964532395.1 uncultured Desulfobacterales bacterium
GGATCCCTGCGGTGATCCAATCCCTCTTCGGCCATGATTCGCACCGTTTCCTTGAAAACCCGCCGGGTCCTGACAAAAGGAATCATCACACAGATGTTTTTGTATCCCATCTCTTCTCGGGCCCGCTTGATGGCCCGCAACTCCAGCCTGAAGATATCGTCTTCCTTCATGTACCGGTACTGACCCCGGTAGCCGATCATGGGATTCGGCCCGACGTGTCCCCGTTCGTACTTTTCTCCACCCGGCAACTCCAAAAATTCATCCGGCTTAAAATCCAAACACCGGTACACGACGGGACCGGGGAAAAACGCATCCGCCACCTGGCCCAACCCCTGGGAAAACGTATCGATCATCACCCGGTCACCCCCCTCTTCCAGGAGTTGCCTGGGATGTTTACCGATACTTAACATGAGGTGCTCGGCCCGAAGCAAACCAACACCGTCGGCCTGGGTTTCGTCGGCCACCTTCTTGGCGATTTCCGGTATGGACAGGTTCACGTACACTTTAGTGGCGGTCGTTATCTGGGCGGACATATCCGCCGGCGCAGCCACCGGGGCATCCGGACTCTTCTCGGCGGCCGGCATGCCGTCAAATATCATCCCGCGTTGTCCCTCCACGGTGACCGCTTGACCGTCTTTTAAGACCTCCGTCGCCTTTTCGCAACCTACCACTGCAGGCACCCCCAGTTCCCGGCTTACGATGGCCGCATGACAGGTTTTGCCTCCCAGGTCCGTAACGACGGCGGCGGCAATCTTCATGGCGGGGACCCAATCCGGCGTCGTCATCTTGGTAACCAGGACATCGCCTTTCTTGAACTTTGATATCTCCTTGACATCGACAATCACTTTTACCTTCCCGGCACCACGTCCCGGACTCACGCCGATTCCCTTTACCAACACGTTTCCTCCCACGCTATCACCTCCTTGCCGGACATTGCTCTTCCCCTCAGCGCCTCCGTGTACGGTTTCGGGCCTTGCCTGAAGAATAAAGAGACGATCTTCTTCGTCGAGCGCCCATTCAATATCCTGGCCGACGCCATAATGCTTCTCTATCTTCATCCCCAACGTCGCCAATTCAACGATTTGTTCGTCGGTCAGGACCGGCTTCTCTCGCTTGCTCTTGGGAACCGACAGCCATTTGACACTCCCTTTCTTGTCAGAAACGATCTGTCGTTCCTTCCGTACGACCTGTTTGTCGACCACTTTCAGGTCGCCCTTATCGACCAGATATTCATCCGGTGTCACCTGCCCGCTGACGATGGCCTCCCCAAGGCCCCAAGACCCGTTGATAACCAGTTTGTCCGTGTCACCGCTCACCGGTTCGATGGTAAACATAACGCCCGCCGCTTTGGCGAAAACCATTTCCTGCACCGCCACACTGATGAGAACATCGCTATGAGAAAACCCCTTTTCCACCCGATAAAAGATAGCCCGGGGGGTAAACAAAGAGCTCCAACACTCTTTGACACTTTTTAACAACCCTTTCTCAAAAACATTCAAATAGGTATCCTGCTGTCCGGCAAAGCTGGCGCCGGGCAGATCTTCCGCTGTAGCGGAGGACCGTACCGCCACGGGAACACTTTTTTTGCCCACCTTTTTGCACAATTCACGATATGCCCCTGAAATGGCTTTTTCTATTTCTTTGGGCACCGGGAGTTCCTCGACATATTTTCTGATTTTCTCCGAAGCCGCCTGCAGGGCTTCCATATCGTTCACATCCGTTTCGGAAAGGATTTGATCAATCTTTTTTTCTGCTCCGGAGCGCTTCAAAAATGCCTGATACGTAGCCGCCGACACCGCAAATCCGTTAGGTACCGGCACCCCGATTTTTCCGAACAGTTCTCCCAGATTGGCACATTTGCCACCGGCAACCGGAATGTCCTTCCGTCGCAAGTCTTGAAACCATAGAACAAACTCAGTCTTTTTCATGAGCACCTCCCTCCCCTTCTTTCCAGAGAACCGTGTCTTTTACAGGCAGTCACTCCGAACAGACCTGTATCCATCGTTTTGGTCCCCTTAGGGCTCGCGCAAAAATAACTTCACAGAATGGGCGCTCGGATTTGGTTCGGAT
>CAZHHS010000327.1:0-2057 GCA_964532395.1 uncultured Desulfobacterales bacterium
TCGGCAGCGTCAGATGTGTTTAAGTGACAGAGGGTAACCACGGCCAACGCTTGCGTCTCCCCTCGGGTAAACAACGCCGATCCATGGGTACGGGGTAGTAGGCCGACTTCACACTGGATGGGCCGAATTTCATCGAACGCACGTCCGTCCATCCGGCTGCCTTCATTGGTGACAAGATCACGGATCACCCGTCGTTCCACACCGTGAAGTATTTCGTTGACCTCGCCGCTCCGGTCTTCGTAGTCACCGCCCAGCTTGGACATCACATCACTCTTGACCTTTGCCAGAGCATCTCGTCGTTCGAGTTTGCCCTTAATCTTGACGGCTTCCTTGACAGGCCCAACGGCCATCTCTTGGACCTTTTCCACCAATGTTTGATCCACTTCCTTGACCGGCGGGGGTTGCTTCGTCACGCCGATGGCCTCTCGAAGTTTCGTTTGGAGATCAATGATCGGTTGCAGAGCTTCGTGGCCAAAGAAAATGGCGTTGAGCATATCTTCTTCTTCTACAAACCGTCCACCTCCTTCTACCATCACCACCGCATCACGGCTTCCCGCAACAATCAAGTTGATATCACTGGCCTCCAGTTCTTGCCTCGTAGGGTTAGCCTTGAACTCTCCGTCTACCCGCCCCACACAGACACAAGCGATGGGCCCGGAAAAAGGTACCGGTGACATTTCTAGGGCAGCGGACGCCCCGGTCACAGCCAACACGTCCGGGTCGTTTTCGTTGTCCACTGACAACACCTGTGCGATGATCTGTGTTTCTTGTCTAAAGTCTTTAGGGAACAAGGGCCTGACGGGCCTATCAATAATCCGGGCGGCTAACGTCGCCTTCTCTCCTGGGCGTCCTATTTCCCGACGAAAATAGTTTCCGGGAATCCTTCCTGCAGCATATCCTTTCTCTTGATACTCGACCGTCAAGGGTACGAAGTCGATACCTTCACGCACCTCATTGGATGCAACAGCCGTGACCAGTACCCGGGTATCCCCGTAACTAACCAACACGGCCCCGCTTGCCTGCCTGGCAAGCCTTCCTGTTTCTAAAACGAGGGTTTGTCCACCCACGTCGCCTTTTACAGATACTTCCATTTTTTTCTCCTCAAATCTATTTTTTGTGAGCCTTCCGCTCACAACCGATTATTTGATTATTCGATCCTTTTCGCCCAGGCTCCGCCTGCCTACTTCCTCAATCCGAGGGCCTCGATAAGGGATCGGTAACGATTGACGTCTTTGGCCTTAAGATAGGTGAGCAACCGCCTTCGCTGCCCGACCAGCTTCAACAAACCACGCCTCGAATGATGATCCTTCTTGTGTACTTTGAAATGCCCATTCAGATAGTTGATACGGTGGGTCAATAACGCAATCTGCACCTCTGGTGATCCCGTATCCCTCTCATGCAGCTTAAACTGATCAATCAATTCTTTTTTCTCTTCTGCTGCTAGCACCACTTTTGTGACCTCCTGTCTTCCATTTTTTTGCCTACTACCAGTTCATCAATTCTCACTCAAAAAAACACACATATACGGTAATATGTTTCCTTGCTTCTCTACATCGAGGACGGCCAACAATCTGCGATTGACGTCCGTAACCTTTAACCACGGAACTTCTTTCCGAGGGGCTTCTTGCCGGCCAGACAAGCCGATATCCCCTTCCGTAAGCGGTGCCCCTTTTCGTATCTTCGCAGCGGTTCGATTTCCAACCTGAACCTCGGGAACCCCGTTCAAGGCCTTTTCCATGGGGATAATGCAATCGTGCGCCCTCTCCATCGACGCAGTTGACTTGAGCACATCCAATGACACCGCATCCTCAAGGGTGAACCCGCCGCTTTCGGTACGACGTAATTGGCTCAAATGACCGCCACACCCCAAAAAATCACCGATGTCGGCACAAAGGGTCCGCACATATGTTCCCGGACTACAGACAACCCGAAAGTGCACAAACGGATAATCAATGCCCAGCACGGTCGCTTCATATACGTGTATGGAACGCGGGGCCTTTTGTACAAAGATGCCGTCCCGGGCCAATTTATAAAGGGGTTTCCCTTGATGCTTGAGT
>CAZHHS010000328.1:0-2034 GCA_964532395.1 uncultured Desulfobacterales bacterium
GACATCCGGATGGTCCTTGATTCGATCGTTCCGTGGGAAGCATCGTACAAGCATCTCGAAGGAAACTCCCCCGCCCACATAAAAGCCACGTTGGTAGGGGCATCAGAACTCGTGGCGATAGAAAAAGGGCGGTTGGTCTTGGGACGTTGGCAAGGGATCTTTTTTTGCGAATTTGACGGCCCGCGACAGCGAAAGCTCCACGTAAAGGTCTTTTGAGTCTCAAATTTGATGAATTCGTGAAAAGGCGTGGCGTACAGATTTGCCTTCCAGCGAACCCGCATTGGGACCGGTTCAAATTTCAATACCCCTAAAACTCGGCCCCAAGAGACCCTAAATTCCGTTGGGGCTGTCTTTTCTGAATTTGTTATATAAGTCTTACAACGTGTGTGGTGCATTTGACGTCCACCTCGCCAACGGCATCAAGGGTCTCTAGAGGCCTCAGACAGTTAGGTGCCTTGAAATTTGAACCGGTCCCAACGCTCGTGTCGTCAGGTAACGCCGCTATCAAATTTCCTTGACATTGGTCTCCTGGTGGTGCTAGAGGAAAGTTGTTGACGGGTATTTGTAAGAAACACACAGTGTTGGTTTAGGGATTGGAACAATTGCGAAGTATAATCGATGCCATCAAGGTCTAAAGACCCTGGTGGCTTTTTTGTTCGCCGGATCCATATCCCTTGCTAGGCCCCAACGGAACGGGGGGTGCGAAAGGCTCAAACGCCGGTATTTAAGAACAACACTCGAAAGGAGGGTAGGGAAATGGCTGAAGGCACGGTAAAGTGGTTTAACGAAAAAAAGGGCTACGGCTTCATCAACATGGATGAAGGGCAAGACGTCTTTGTCCACTACAGCTCTATACTTGGGACAGGATTCAAGACCTTATACGAAGGCCAGCGGGTTCGCTTTGACGTGGAACAGGGCGACAAGGGACCCCAGGCGGTTCAAGTCGAGACGACCTAGTTTCCTTCCACAACGAGAAGACCAACAACCCTGTCATCCCTCGATGGCGGGGTTGTTGGTTTTTTGATGCCTTTTAAGGCCAGGGTAAATGGCAAAGCGCACAAAAAATCGTCGCCAAACTAAATGTCGGCGGTGTGGTACCTGCTGTTTAAAGGGTGGGCCCGCCCTTCATATTGAAGATCAGTCCTTGGTGTCGGCCGGCATAATCGACAAACAGGATCTTTATACCTTGAGGAAAGGGGAGGTCGTTCGAAACAATGACGACACGCTGGCACCCCTTAACCATGAGATCATTAAGATCAAAGGAGCGGGGGAAGACACTTGGGCGTGCCGGTT
Source organism: uncultured Desulfobacterales bacterium (assembly GCA_964532395.1). Classification (GTDB taxonomy): domain Bacteria; phylum Desulfobacterota; class Desulfobacteria; order Desulfobacterales. Next base: position 1,294 of record CAZHHS010000328.1, read on the forward strand.
CTACGACAGCAGCGAAAAGGCATGTCGGATATATTCCCGTAGACCGGTGGAATGTCGGGCGCTGAAATGCTGGGATCCCGGCCCTTTGCAGCAGGTAATGACCTTGCCTTACTTACAAAGGACCCAGTTTCTGGAACCCGGAGAAGCGCTCCAAAAGGTCATCGTCGCCCACGAAGACCGGTGCGCCTATCAAACGATGGCCGATGCGGTGAAGGCCCTAAATGGACCGGCGGCCACGGGAGCAGCGGATCGGATTCTGGACCTACTCCACTATGACCAGGTAGTGAGAACGTTTGTCCCGGAAAAGCTCAAGCTGAACCGGGAAACCATGGACTTTTTCTTTGGCCGGCCAATGACCACGACCATACAGATGTACGGCTTGAAAGTGAGACAAGAGGGAAATGACTTCAGGCTGGTACCGGGAAAAAGGTAAACTATTTATCTTTCAATTTCCGCCGGAGTTTCCTTTTGTACAATTCGCGTTTTAGTTTGCTCAAGTGATCGATGAAGAGCCTCCCGTTGAGGTGATCGATTTCATGCTGTAGAACCACTGCGGCCAACCCTTCTTCTCTTATCGTAATCGGATTTCCCTCCCTATCCAGACCTTTCACCGTGATCCTATGGGCTCTCTTCACCTCTGCCGCATAATCAACAACGCTCAGACACCCCTCTTCGGTAACCAGAGACCCCTCACTTTCCACAATCTCGGGATTGATCACCACCATGAGGTTTCTCGGCTGA
>CAZHHS010000329.1:0-2033 GCA_964532395.1 uncultured Desulfobacterales bacterium
CCCCTCACTTTCCACAATCTCGGGATTGATCACCACCATGAGGTTTCTCGGCTGATCTTTGGGAGACACATCAAACACGAACACCTGACAGGGTTCACCTACCTGGTTGCTTGCCAACCCGATGCCGGGTGCACTATACATGGTGTCGGCCATGTCATCGATCAGTGCTTGCAATTTCCCGTCGATATTCGCAACCGGTTCGGCGGGACTTCGCAAAACCGGGTCCGGATAGGTAATGACGCGTCTCTGGCCCATGAACTATCACACCCGTCAGATACTAAAACGCCTCCACCGAGACGTCATGAATCATTATCCTCAGAACCAAAATGGCGTTTTCCAAGTGTGTCCCCATACCATCCTTACAAAACATATCCGCTTCTGCGGCGGTTGACAAGATTTTGTTGCCGTTGGAGCAGATCATTTCCGGACATTATTCACCAATAATCTTGACCAGGGCCCGCTTCTTTCTACGACCATCAAACTCCCCATAGAAGATTTGTTCCCATGTTCCGAAATCCAGCTTGCCGTCCGTTACGGCAACGACGACTTCCCGCCCCATGACTTGCCGTTTCATGTGGGCATCTGCGTTATCCTCTCCCACATTATGTCGGTATTGAGATACAGGTTCATGAGGGGCCAGTCGCTCCAGCCATTCATCATAATCGGCGTGTAAGCCCGACTCGTCATCGTTAATAAACACCGACGCCGTAATATGCATGGCGTTGCACAAAAGAAGACCTTCTTTGATACCACTTTCCTTCAAGGCATCCACCACCTTCGGGGTGATATTGATAAATGCCCGTCGTGTGGGAACATCAAACCAGAGTTCTTTTCGATAGCTTTTCATGATAACCTCCCGTCCACTTTTTGATTTGACAATACTGATCACGTCGTAAAAAATCAACTTTGATGGTTTTTATCAACCTTACGACAACAGGAGAAAAGCCGATGTCTTCACCCATACCCACCGTCTACTGTGACAACATAGAGGTCCCCCTAAAGACCGGTCCCGATATCAGAGACATCACAAAAGATCTGGCAACTATCGTTCAAAAATCGAAAATCGAAACAGGGACACTGCACGCTACGGTAATTGGATCGACCGGATCGATTACCACCATCGAGTATGAACCAGGGGTTGTGGAGGACCTCAAAAGGGCGATTCGACAGCTTGCACCGCCCGAGGCCGATTACGCCCACGAAATGGCATGGCACGACGGCAACGGCCACAGCCACGTCCAAGCAGCGTTATTGGGCCCTTGTATCGTTTTGCCGGTGCGGGCGTCCGCTCTGGCATTGGGTACATGGCAACAGGTGGTCGTTATCAACCATGACAACAAGCCCCGACAAAGGCCTGTGGCCGTCACTGTTTTGGGTATCTGACAATCTCTGCCCCCTATCCGAGGCAAAACGGCATATACTTTGCATAAAAACAAGTGTTTAAACCGATACGACTCGATCATCAGGAAACAAGACAGCAGTGCCTAAAACCCACTCCTACAAAGCAGTCTATCCGTTGGCTCGATCCAACGACGGCCGGCTCGATTCCGATGTGCTTCCCTTACTGGAAAAGGAAGGACGGATTAAAGCTTGGAAGCGAGGAGGAACCGACCAACACGGTGAGTTGTTCATCCTTTTCGCCGACAGCCTTTCGGAACAGGAAAAAACGGCCTTGCGGGCGACAAGTGATCTGGTTCTCAACGACCCTGACGATCTAATAACCAAAGTGGCCGATCTGGAAGAAGAAAACCGACATTTACGCTCGTTGAGTCTAACCGACGAACTCACGGGGTTGTACAATTACCGATTTTTCGCCCGACAACTGGAAATAGAAATGGCGCGAACCATGCGCACCGGCCAAGCCTGTGCCCTCATCATGATCGATCTGGACGATTTTAAACAGGTGAACGACACCCTCGGTCACGACAGGGGGAACACCTTTTTGGTACAGGTATCTCAAGCGCTGGCAAATAGGCTTCGGCCCACGGATATTATGTGTCGCTACGGCGGAGACGAATTTGCGGTAATTATGC
>CAZHHS010000330.1:0-2024 GCA_964532395.1 uncultured Desulfobacterales bacterium
CAGAAAAGACAGCCCCAACGGAATTTAGGGTCTCTTGGGGCCGAGTTTTAGGCGTCTTGAAATTTGAAGCGGCCCCAACGCACGACCTCCTCAAACTGGACAAGTCAAGTTCGTTGAAAGTTTCTCGGTCGGATTTTGACAATTCGCCCTGTCCTTGTCAAGTCCTGGGAAGCGCTGCAGTGTACCCCCGGAGGCCGGCGCCAAGATGTTTTCCCATAGGTACGTGAACAGCCGGTCGGAGAAGTCCCCGTCCCATCTGAGTTTGTATGGTGTTGCGGCGCTCGATCCGGGATCGTCTAAGTTTTCCCTGAGAGTTGCCGATATCACATATAACGTCGACCAGGTACAAGGGAAATGGATGATGCTGAGTTACCGGGAAAAATCGATGAGCCACCTGCAAACATACTTCCTGTTGCTGATTCTCTTTTTCTACGCCGGTCTTGGGGTTGCCGGCGGTGGCCAAGAATCGCCCGCCCAAGTGGTCAACGAGTTTTGCGCGCGATACGGGGGTCCGCATATGGATACAATCGCAGGGCGGACGACGGCCCGTTTCCGGGACAACAGACCTGAGTCGGTCTGGGTGCTCGATACGTGGCGCACATTGCACCAATTGGCATATGAGCGGCTTGACGAGACCGTTTCGGGTGTAAAGACCGACGGAGACAAAGCAGCCGTCGTTTTGACGGCCACCATCGGAACACACGCCGGCCGAAGCACGCACAAAGAGATCTATTATTTGATAAAGAAATCGGAGGCCTGGTTGATAGACGAACTGGAGATTATCGACGAGGACGTGAAGCCTTCCACGGAAGGTCAACCTCTCTGAAAGGGGGACGCATATGGGGGAAGCCGCCAGGACGCTACAAGAATTTCACGAGCATCGGCACGAACAGCTCAAACACAGTCACGAACACCGGCACGGGGATTTAGTCCACTGGCATGAGCATGAACACCCCCATTGGCATGAACCGGACGAAACAAACGGAGCCGATGGGCGGCCATCCCGGGGTCATGAAAGACAACCGCATGAACATGAGCATTAGCCGTTGCCGCCCATGGCCGTAACGGATTTAGCCACCTGTTTCCCTACGGTTGCCCGGGGGCTTTCCCGTCGACTCGAACCACACGCTCAATGACCACCGGCGTTTCAGGGACGTCCCGGTGCGGGCCGACTGTCGTGGTTTTTACCGCTTTGATACGATCCACGACGTCCATCCCGTCGATTACCTCTCCGAAAGCGGCATACCCGAATCCCTGCGGCGTCTTCGCCGTGTGGTTCAAAAATGCATTATCCGCCACATTTATGAAGAACTGGGACGTGGCGCTGTTGACCACCTGAGTTCGGGCCATGGCAATGGTCCCGCGATCGTTTTTCAGTTCCGACGAGGCCTCATTAACGATCGGTTCGTGGGTGGCCTTGGATTTCATGTCCGGCGTCATACCGCCGCCTTGAATCATGAATCCATCGATCACCCGGTGGAAAATGGTGCCGTCGTAAAACCCTTCATCAACATACCGTAAAAAATTGGCCACCGTCTTGGGGGCCTTTTCCGCCCAGAGGGCAACCGTAATGGTGCCCAGCGATGTTTCCATGTCTATTTTAGGATTGGTTTCCATACGCGTTTTTTCTCCTGCAATACCGAATTGAATGCCCGCCATGACAATACCTGTCATGACGATGATCCCCAGGACCCACCCTTTCATTTTTACAACCTCCCTTTTGTTTTTCCACCCTACGTTTCCCAAAACGGTGGCCGTTCGTCAAGCACAAACGGTGCGCATCGTAAGGCACTTCCCTCGGCGTGGCAGACGCTTTGGATTATAGATTTCCGGCCATACCTTTTGTGCAAGTCTGGGATTTACTTGTGTGACGTAATGGTGTAAAAGCCGGGCAGGCGTACCGCCGTGTGAGAATTAGGGTTTAGATATGTTTCAGGATTCGCTGGTCGGTGACAGAGAGGTTACGACGGCGGAGAAAGGAGAAGAAGGACGGATTGAACGAAAACGCGGTTACAGAGACATAT
>CAZHHS010000331.1:0-2024 GCA_964532395.1 uncultured Desulfobacterales bacterium
CCACTTGGGATGTTTCCGCTCCCGCACACGGAGTACCCTGTCAAGCATTTTGAGCACCTTGTCGTCACTTTACGTCGAAATATGTCGACATGGTAGCCAATTTCTCAAGTATTGTCAATACCGACAGCCAGCCAAAATCCATTCATGACCAGATTGAGCAGCACTTTTTTAAGTTGTTCGGCATCGATAGAAACGAAGGGGAGTCTCTTTTTCCGTTGCAGTTCTATCTTGGCACTGTACGCACTTCTGGATCCCGGTCTCAGATCCCGTGATCAGAGGGATCAAAGCCCCCCGGGCTTGATCCGGGGTCCGGCATGACGGTTGGATGACTTTTTACAGTTCCATCAAAACTGGAAAACCAGTTGAAACCACGTGGAAATAATATTACACACCATAGTAACACATTTGTAAGACCTGAAATACATTCAGGGTATGGGAAGCGATTAATCTTGATGGAATCGTAAAAAAGTGAATTCAAGTAATTCTGGATGCCGGTTGCAGATCCCGTGATCATCGGGGATCAAGTCCGGCATGACGGTTGGATGACTTTTTGTAAAAATATTAATCTCAAGGAAAGGAAACGTCATGGGAATTGAAATTGGTGGTCTGTTCGGGCTTGTCATACTCATACTCAACGTATGGGCCATTATCAAAACCATCCAAAGCCATGCCGGTACCGGCGGCAAGGTGTTGTGGGTGGTACTTATTCTGATATTGCCGGTGGTCGGGTTCCTGTTATGGTTGCTGTTGGGGCCAAAAAAGTAATCCGCGGGGGATGACCCTGCTTAAAATGTTTACAGCATGAACGTTTTACTGATATCCGCCAACACAGAATCGATCAACATGCCGGTGATTCCCGTGGGATTGGCCGCCGTAGCGGCTGCAACCGAAGCCGCCGGGCACTCCGTCCAGTTACTCGATCTTCTAAATGTCACCGACATCGAACCTGCGGTTGAAAAAGCAATAACCCAATTCCAACCCCGGATCATCGGCCTCTCCATTCGGAACATCGACGACCAGAGGATGGACCCTCCCAAATTCTTGCTGGACCAGGTCAAGCCGGTCATGGCGGCATGCCGACGGTTTTCCGAAGCGCCGATCGTCCTGGGCGGGGCGGGCTACAGCATTTTTCCGAAAAGTATACTCTCCTATCTGAAGGCGGATATGGGCATCCAGGGAGAAGCAGAAATTGCATTTCCGACCCTGTTGGCACTCATGGAACAAAAGGCCGATTTTCGCAAGACGCCGGGCCTTTTTCTGCCTGGAAGCGGTCTTCAACGGCAACGAACGTTTGTCAAGGATTTGGACCGGCTCTCCCTTCCTCATTCAGACTTTTGGTCCCAGCCCGCGGCTCAAGACGAAAAGATATGGATGCCTGTCCAGACACGCCGGGGATGCCCCATGCGGTGCAGCTACTGCTCTACGTCGAGGATCGAGGGACGTCTGATTCGGAAGCATACCGTGGAAAGCGTCGTTGCGCTTATCGCCCGTCACTATGAGAACGGATTCAATCGATTCTTTTTCACGGACAACACATTCAATGTGCCCATGTCTTATGCGAAGGCGCTTTCTCAAGCCCTTTTCCGAAGCGGGTTGAACATATCTTGGCGATCTATTTTTTATCCCGGTTGTGTTGACGAGTCTCTGGTCAGGGATATGGCGAAAGGGGGGTGCACAGAAGTGAGCCTTGGTTTTGAGAGTGGTTCTAAGACCATCTTGAAAAACATGAACAAAAAGTTCGGTCCCAAGTCGATACAGCGCACCGCTGAACTACTGGCCGACCACGGCATCGCTCAGACGGGTTTTTTATTGTTGGGCGGTCCCGGGGAAACAAAACAAACCGTAGAAGAGAGTTTTTCCTTCGTCGATGGATTGAATCTGGATGCCCTCAAAGTAACGATAGGCATTCGAATCTATCCGGGCACCGAGCTGGCCCGACTGGCGGTCTCCGAGGGGGTAATCACCCCCGGAGATGATCTGCTTTACCCAAAATTCTATTTGGCACCCGAAATCGACGGCTGGGT
>CAZHHS010000332.1:0-2023 GCA_964532395.1 uncultured Desulfobacterales bacterium
GCGCTGTTCTCTTTGCTTCGACGAATATCTTTTTCCATCCGTATATTGCAGGCGTCTCGGTCATAGGCCCCGTCTCTTGCAGGCATGTCCATAGAGCCATCGGTTGCTTCGAACAAGGCTGGTTTCTTATCCATAGCCTTTTCCGGGCAAACCCTTCTGCAATTTACTTTGCACTCTTGGCAAGGATCAAAAAAGACGGGCCCGTCGGGGGGAATTACAGCGTCGAGTAATGACGCCCTGAGCCGGATTCGCGGACCGTAAGACGGGGTTACCAACAGGTTGTTCTTTCCGATGCAACCGAAACCCGCCAGTATCGCCGCATCTTTGAGGAAGGCCCCGCCCTTTTCTACGTAATAGTGAAGTTTACGGGTGCTGAGTTTCAGACTTTCTTCAATCTGAGATCGGGTGCGTTTCATGATATCGATCAACATCCGGTTTCCGGGGGTGCCTTTGCCGTCCCACCAGTCAAGTTCCGGCTGGTCCTCCGGGTGTGACAAGCCGATTACGAGTAGCGATGTTCCGCGGTCCGGCCATTTGAACAGCTGATCATCGGGCAAGGTATCATCATCCTTGACGGTACCGATGCCCCCGTAATCATTCATTTGAGGGTATATCAAGTGGGAGGGCGACGCCTTCAACGCTTTTGCACTGGCAATGCCGGCGATGCTTGCGCCGTTTTCAATGGCCATTTCAACGATCTGTTTTCCGATTTCCATTGGCTCTCGTTTCCTTTGCCGGCGAATGTGAGAATGTAGCCACAGAGCTCTGCTGTGGTAAGCCTATGCCTCCTGTGTATCAGAAAAATCCGGGAACTTCAATTTACGGGGAGATCGTGGCAATCGAAATGGCTGGTTTTTCAATAAATTGTAGGGTCTTATACTGCAAGCCGCCGTCTTCTTTGGGTAAAATCGGTTACAGCAGAGGGGCTGAAGCAGACCTGTCGGCTTGGGAAAATCCTGTTGACCCATGAAATAGGGCACAGTAGGGTGCGTAGGCGGTGCACCGAAAAAAACTGGCTGGGTCCTTCTGGGTGTGACCGGATCTGTCTCACCTTCACGATAAGAAGATAAATATTGATGGGCTGATTTTGGGATCCCGGTCTTGAGATAGTCATATTATAAGAGAAAAGGAGCGTGTGGTGACCACCTTCGTTCATTCTGCAGACATCCATCTCGATTCGCCGTTAAAAGGGCTCGTTCAATACGAAGGAGCGCCTGATGTGGCGGAAATTCGAGGGGCGACGCGGCAGGCGTTGAACAACCTGGTCGGTTTTGTCCTCTCTGAGAAGGTGCCCTTGTTAATTATTGCCGGTGACCTCTATGACGGGGACTGGCCGGATTTCAATACGGGGCTCTATTTTTCGAAACAAATGCAACGGCTGGCGGATGCGGGAACTCGGGTTGCCATCGTTCGCGGAAATCACGACGCCGCCAACGCCATGACCAAAACCTTGGTTATGCCCGACAACGTCAAGATCTTTCGGACCCGCAAACCGGAAACCTGGAGACTGGACGATCTGGGCATTGCCGTTCACGGCCAAAGTTATGGCACCTCCGAGGTGACCGAGAACCTGGCGGTCGGTTATCCCGAACCGATTCCCGGTATGTTGAATATCGGTGTTTTGCACTGTCTGATCTCCGGTGCCACCGGCCACCGGCCGTACGCACCATGTACGCTGGATGATCTGGCGGCTAAAGGATATGACTACTGGGCTTTGGGTCACGTTCATGAGTTCGGCATCCTAAGAGATCACCCCTGTGTCGTGTATGCGGGGTGCAGTCAGGGAAGACATATCCGGGAAACCGGACCCAAAGGGTGTGTTTGGGTGGCGGTTGAAAACGCCGGGTTGAAGGCGGAGTTCGTTCCCGTGGATGTCTTTCGATGGTTCAACCTGACAGTGGATATCGCCGGTGCGCAACGGATGGATGACGTGGCCGGGGCATTCGGCCGGGCGCTGAAAGCGGAAATGGCCAAACAGGGAGACGCGCCGTGCTGTGTAAGGGTCATCTTGCGAGGGCGGTGT
>CAZHHS010000333.1:0-2012 GCA_964532395.1 uncultured Desulfobacterales bacterium
TATCGTAGCCGGACTTCCACCGGCAAGGTACGCGGCCCTATGGGCTGCGAGCAGAGTCGCCGAGGACGCAGAGAAAGAAATGTTTTATCAGAATTCCTGAGCCGTGTCGTCGGCTCTGCCTATGAAGTGCCAGGGAGGGGAGGGGAATTCTGATAAGGGTCGTTACCGACAGGAGTGGCCGGGCTTAACCCAACTTCCAACGAACTTGTCTTATTTAAGAGGATCTTGCGTTGGGGCCGCTTCAAATTTCAACGCGCCTAAAACTCGGCCCCAAGAGTCCCTAAATTCCGTTGGGGGTGTCTTTTCTGAGTTTGTTATATAAATCTTACATCGTGTGGGCTGCATTCGACACCCATCTGGTCACCCCGATTTTGAATCCGCGAATAACGGAACCGATTGTTTTGGCCGTTCTGCGTGGTCGTTGCCCCGGTTGTAGGGGCGAAAAATTTTTCGCCCCTACGGAATCATCCATCGCCCTCCAAGGAACTGCTCGATATACGGAATGCCCAGCTCGCCGGGTTCTTGCCGGAACCCTGAAGCGGCCCCAACGCTTGTAGCTTGTTGTAGGTCAGGTTACGCCGCCAGGCGTTACCTGACAAATCCGCTGCACCTGATTTGGCTCCTCCACCCATAATTCTCTTGATTTATACCTCAATTAGTCCTATAAAAAAACTATGGCGTTTTAAGCAAATAGCCGGTTTTCGGGTGATTACCGCCGGCAATTTGCGAGTGGTGCCAGTGCACGTGTATGGCAATATCGGCAGATGGACGTTGTGGGAGAATGTATGGAAAAAATACTGGTTGTAGATGATGATGCGGATGTCCTGGAAGTCATTTCCGATATACTCGGTCAGGCCGAATATGAGGTGGACCAGGCGAAAGACGGCAGAGAAGCCGTTCAGCGTGTCGAAAATGATTTCTACGATCTGGTCATCAGCGATTTGAATCTGCCCCGGGTCGATGGGATGAAGGTCCTGGAGTATGTGATCGATCAGTCTCCCGGAACCATGTGTATTATTATAACGGGGTATGGCACGATCAAGAGTTCGGTGGAAGCGATCAAAAAAGGGGCTTTCGACTACATCAGCAAACCGATCAAGTCGGACGAACTCTTGTTGGTCGTGGAAAAGGCATTAAAGTTCAGGCAGTTAGAGAGGGAAAACACCCTCTTGAAACAACAATTGCGCAAAAAATACCAGTTCGATAATTTTATCGGAGACAGCAAGCCCATTCAGAAGGTCTTCGAGCTGATCGAACGGGTGGCCGACACGGACAGTACCGTATTGATCACCGGGGAGAGTGGTACCGGCAAGGAACTGATCGCCAAGGCGATTCATTACAATAGTTACCGAAGGGATAAGCCCATGATCGTCATTAACTGTGGGGCCATTCCTGAGGAACTCCTGGAAAGCGAGCTTTTCGGACACGAAAAGGGGGCGTTTACCGGTGCCCACAAGATGCGGGTGGGCCGTTTCGAAATGGCCAACGGCGGGACGATTTTTCTGGATGAAATCGGGGATATGAGCCCGAATTTACAAGTAAAGTTGTTGCGCGTCCTGCAAGAGCAAAAGTTTGAACGAGTCGGGGGCACGCGGACCCTCGAGATCGATGTTCGCATTATTGCCGCTACGAACAAGAACCTGATCAACGCGGTGAATAAAGGAAAGTTCAGGCAGGACCTCTATTATCGACTCAATGTCATCCCCATGAAGGTCCCGCCGTTGCGCATGCGGAAGTCGGATATTCCTTTGTTGGTGGAATTTTTCGTGGGGAAATTCAACAAGCAGAAGCAGAAGCACATCGCCGGATTTACGCAACCGGCAATGAATGCCCTCATGGAATACTCGTGGCCGGGCAACGTGAGGGAGCTTGAGAATTTGGTGGAACGATTGGTGATTTTAGCCAGTGATGACAAAATTGATTTAGACGACGTACCCGACTCTATTAAGGGTAAGGGTGACAAAGTCGAATCCATTGAAGTGAGGATTCCCAAAGACGGCATCGTCTTTGAG
>CAZHHS010000334.1:0-2012 GCA_964532395.1 uncultured Desulfobacterales bacterium
AGCGGGTTGTCGGACGGAAGATGTATGGGGGGCAGAGTACGCATTTGCCGCTAAAGGTCAATACCTCGGGTGTTATTCCGCCGATTTTTGCGTCCTCCATTATTATGTTTCCGGCGACGATCGCCAATTTTATCGATGTTCCCTGGGTTCAGGGCGTGGCTCAAGCCATGTCGCCCGGGAGTATTATATACAACCTCATATATGTCGGTTTTATTATCTTCTTCTGCTTTTTCTATACGGCCATTACCTTTAATCCGGTGGATGTGGCCGACAATATGAAGAAACATGGTGGGTATATTCCCGGGATTCGGCCGGGAAAGCGGACGGCCGACTACATTGATCGCGTCCTGACCCGGGTGACGTTCGGCGGTGCCCTCTACGTGTCTGCCGTGTGTGTGTTACCTACGATCCTCATTTCAAGGTTTAATGTGCCGTTTTACTTCGGAGGCACGGCGCTTCTCATCGTTGTGGGGGTGGCCATAGATACCGTCAGCCAGATGGAGGGACATATGTTGGCCCGGCATTACGAGGGTTTTATGGGTAAAGGAGGGCCGTTCAAGGGCCGTCGGTAATGGTTATCCTTAAGTCCCCCAGAGAGATTGAGAAGATCCGCCGGAGTAACCGGATGGTGGCGGAGATACTGTACGAGCTCAGAAAACAGGTGACGCCCGGTATTGACACCCTCACCTTGGACCGGATTTCCGAGGAAATGGCGATAAAAAAAAAGGCCAAACCGGCGTTTAAGGGGTATAGAGGGTTTCCGTTCAGCCTCTGTGCATCTGTTAATGAACAGGTCGTCCACGGGTTTCCGTCCAAAGTTCCCCTCAAGGAAGGGGATATCCTGAGTATGGATTTTGGGATTTACTATGACGGATATTATGGGGATTCGGCCATTACCGTAGCTGTGGGCGGGGTCAGTGAAGACGTGGCCCGCCTTTTGGAGGTGACGAAACGCGCCTTATTCAAGGGGATTGAACAAGCGGTACCGGGAAACCGATTGTCCGACATTTCACACGAAATTCAGCAACAGGCCGAAGGTGCGGGATACTCGGTGGTGCGCAAGTTTGTCGGCCATGGCATCGGTAAAGAGCTGCACGAAGATCCCCAGGTCCCGAACATGGCTGGACCGCCGTAACCAAGGATCGAAGTCTTTCCGCCCATTTTGAGCATACCATCGCTGTTACCGAAGCGGGGCCGGTTGTTTTAAGTGTGAGGAACGGTCAGCCCGAAGAGTGATCTTCATATTGAGGTTGGGTGCAGTATCGTTGGTAAGGGAAGGGTGTAAGGCAATAGATAACCCGTCAAGACGAGCCACGGTTGCGTCTGGTGTGAGCAGGTGCCCGGCGGTGCTGGAACAAGCAGGTACAGAAATGAAAGTGAGAGCTTCAGTAAAGCGAATGTGCAAGAAATGCAAGGTGATTCGTCGAAACGGCACCGTTAGGATCATCTGTGAGAACAAGAAGCACAAACAAAAGCAAGGATAGTGGGGTGGATGACTCCCGGGCAACAGGCGGTTGGTTGAAGTCCCAATGGGTTTCGTGCGCCGTCATAGTTAAGTGCCGGGCGAACCGGGGGACGGAAGAAATGAGGAGGCAAGATTTTGGCACGGATAGCAGGGGTTGATTTACCGAAGAACAAGCGTGTGGAGATAGCCTTGACCTATATTTACGGGATTGGCCGAACGACCTCGGGACAGATCTTGGATGAAGCGGGTGTCGAGATGGATGTCAATACGGACGAGTTGTCCGAGGAGCAAATCAGCGCCATCCGAAAAGTGATTGACAGCAAATACAAGGTGGAGGGCGAACTCAGAACCGAGGTATCCATGAACATCAAGCGATTGATGGAATTGGGTTGCTACCGGGGGCTGCGGCATCGTAAGTCCTTACCTGTGCGTGGACAACGGACGAGCACGAATGCCCGGAATCGGAAAGGGCCTCGTCGCGCTATTGTCGGAAAGCGGAAAAAATAAGACGAACGGGGATGAATTATGGCCAAAGCGGGTAAAAAAC
>CAZHHS010000335.1:0-2004 GCA_964532395.1 uncultured Desulfobacterales bacterium
GTCCAGGTGATATTTTTGTAAGGGTCTTTGATTTCGCACGTTTTGCAGTGCAGACAGTTGGACGGGTTCAATTTCAGCCTGCTGTTGCCGGTCACTTCGTCCGTTTCAATTTCATAAACGTTACCCGGACAGAACCTTGTGCAAGGAGATCGATACCGTTTTAGGCACTCGGTGACGCACAATGCGGTGTCATGGACGATCAGGTGACAGGGTTCATCCTCCCTATGTTGGGTTTTCGACAGGTAGACCCCCGTGAGCTTGTCCACGAAAAGGACGTTGTCGTACGCCAGAGACTCACTTTCTTCTTCAGTGGCCGTTTGGTTACGGCCTTTTAACGGTTGCAGGGTTTCCGAATCATCGTGCGTCGGCATGCCGTCGATGATTCCCCGCCCCCCGGTGACATATTGAGCCGCCAGGTGGATAAACTTGGCCGGCACCCGCTTTGAAACAGCTTGAGCGAAGTTTCTCCCGGCGTACACATCCTTTTTGAGCCAACTCTTTTCAAACAGCCGGTTGTAGACGGAAAGCGTTTTTTCCGTGACATCGTCACGGGATAAGGCTTCCGCGATCGCTTCCGCGGCAAGCATGCCGGACTTCATAGCTGTGTGGATACCCTTTAAGGCCGGTGCGTTTGTCATAGAAGCGCACGAACCAACCAAGACGGCGCCGTTCACGGCGAGCTTGGGAATGGTGTAATATCCGCCGTTACCGAGGGCGCGGGCTCCCTGTTCCACAACTTTGCCCCCCGCAATGATATCCATAACAAACGGGTGTTGCTTAAACCGGGTGAAGGCTTCATAGAGATCCGTCATCGGGTGTGTGTAAGCAAGCCCCACCACCAATCCCAACGAGATCTTATTGTCTTTCATTTCGTATATGAACCCGCCACAGTGAGCGTCGAGATCGAGGGGATATCCCAGGGTATGGATGTCGTTTATCGGGCTGTCGGTGAAAAAATTGGGCTCCGGGAGCTGAATAACTTCCTTAATGCCGGTTTCAAAGGTCTGGGGCATGGCACAGTCAAAAATTTGACATTTTTGGTCCAGGTCTCTCAGGAGAGACCCTTTTGCGCCCTCTCCAAACGCGGTCACTTTTGCGATGATATCGATCCCCGGTTCAAAGTTGGACTTGGCTTTTCCCTGGGCGTCTACACCCTTGTCACCGGTGCGAATTCCAATTACGCTATTGTCATTGTCGTCGAAAAGGATTTCTTGCCCGGCAAATCCTGGAAAAATATTCACGCCCAGGGCTTCCGCCTGATCGGCAAGCCAACGAACAAACCTGGAGAGACTGACCACATGATAGCCCTCATTACACAGGTATTTGGGTACAAGAGGCATTTTATATCGGCGTTTTTCCGTGAGGAGGTACAAACCGTCGCCACGGACGTCGGTTTCTACTGGGCAACCGGTTGTCCAGTAGTCGGGCAGGAGTTCCCTGAGTGCTATGGGGTTCAATATGGCGCCGCTTAAGGCGTGAGAGCCAATATCCCCCCCTTTTTCGATGACGGCCACCTCTATTTGCAGATTTCGTTCGGCGGCCAGTTGCATAAGGCGAATGGCACCGGCCAGGTTTGCCGGGCCTGCTCCGACAAATAATACGTCAAAGTCGATTCTTTCTCTGGCATCCGTCATGAGCGTATTCCTTCTTCGGGGGTTTCGATATTGTGCGCCCCAACGAGGGGCCAAAATCAGATAAAATCGTATATCATAGGGGGGGATGGTTTTGAAGCGTAAATCCTCAGGTAAAAACGCCCCGTCCTTCACGTCGGGATGTCATAAGGTGACCAATTATGCCGACCCATTTTCCACCAATGGCCTGCTATGTTCCTTGTTATAATTTCCTCAAGTTTCGCACCCGGTAGAACGCTTTTCATCCGGTGCGGGAAGGAACTCCGCTTCACTCGGGCCTACAATTCCGTCAGGCGGTTCCCGAAAGGAAGGCGGACGCTATCCGTGTAGGCCCTCGTTCAACGAAATTCCTTCCCGCACCTTCCTGCATATG
>CAZHHS010000336.1:0-2001 GCA_964532395.1 uncultured Desulfobacterales bacterium
ATCTAGATACCTCACTACGTTCAGAATGACAAAACCCGACCTTTTCGGAATGTAATGCTTTCACCCTTCCCACTTCTCACTTCACCCTTTTCCTCTAGAGTTCGTACACGTCTGTGTCCAAGCGATAGTCATCCCCCACATCGAAGATCTCACGGAACATCCAGTCGATCAGCGCGGCCATCTCCTCCGCCGTCAGGCGTTTTATACGATAAGTGACATAGACGTCCATTTCAAACGCGATCAGATGGCAGTACGGTAATTTACCTTTTAGCCTCTCCTCCAATTCCAGCGCTTCCGGCCGTCCCGAAGGCCAATAGATATTGAGCATATCGTCCGTCAGTTGAATCCAGACATCCCCCCTATGAATCTCAAAAGATGCACAGAGGTCTGATCCCTGATCCAATCCTACGTATAATTCATCTAACACCGACACTATTTCAGCAACTTGACTCATAGGCATCCTACCTCCTTAAACCAATTTAGGGACTTTCTCCCTGCAACGCACGTTCAAAGGCTTCGAACACAGTGGGGCTCATATCTACAATCTCCGCCAGCACCCGGATGGGGGAGGGGAGCGGCTCCTGCCACAGCCATGCAATATCAAGCCAAAACCCCGGCAGCATCAGAGCGTCGTAACGGCCCTCATGCCCGCTAAAGGTCAGGACATAGTAGTCATCCTCCAAATGATAAAATTCAGCCTGCTGCCGCTGTGGGTCAAGCAGCCAGTATTCAGGTACACCTCCCTGCGCATACTCGTAGAACTTTTGCCCCCTGTCGCGCCCCACGCTTTCCGGCGAGATAATCTCCACCACTAAATCGGCAGGTCCTTCCAAATATGTAGGCTTGAGACGATCAAGGTGTTCACGCTTCACAAACAACAGATCTGGCTCGCGACCATTCTCCAATTTCATTTGGAAGGGAGCATTAAGTACCGTCCCTAAGTTACGGGATTGCACAAAGAGCTCCACGACCTGATTCAAAAAGCCGGCAATCCTTTGATGTTGCGCACTCGCTGGCGACGTCATAATCACTTCTCCATCCACCCACTCAGCCAAGGTATCTTCATCAGCCCATCCCAAGAATTCTTCATACGTCATCTTGGTTGTATCTGAGGATGCCAGCAACAGTTCCCCCAAATAGCGCAACGTCTTTCGGTCAAGACTGAAGTTTGGAAGAACCCGGGCACATAGCTCATTAATCTGTTCTTCAACCATCGTTTATCTCCAATCAGACATCAATACTCAACAGAAAGATGGGCCAAGCTTTAAAAACCCTTGCGAAGGTTACAAAGTCCTCATTTCTTCAACGTAACCCCGACTATCAAGAGACTTTCGGCCTAACTATGATATGTAAACCTTCGCAAGGGTGATCTAAGATCTACTCGCGCTCAAACGCGGCGTCGAAGGCGACGGCGGATGGTGCGAAGTCCAGTTGGTTGACGAAGGCGCAAGCCTCGGTTGCACCGTGCTCGCGGTCCATCCCGCTGTCCTCCCACTCCACCGAAAGCGGCCCGTCGTAGCCGATCTGGTTGAGGGCACGGATGATGGCCTCGAAATCAACGGAGCCCCGGCCCAGGGAGCGGAAGTCCCAGAAACGGCGCGGGTCACCAAAGGGAAGATGGCCGCCAAAGACCCCGGCCTCGGTGGGCACACTCGACCAGAAGACGTCCTTCATAAGGACATGGAAGATGCGCGAGGCAAACTTACGGATGAAGGCTACGTAGTCAACGCCCAGATAGCCGAAGTGGCTGGGATCGTAGTTGAAGCCGAAGGCCTCATGGCCATCCACCGCGTCCACCGCCATCTCCGCAGAGGCGATGTCGAAGGCGATCTCGGTCGGATGGGCCTCCAACGCGAACTTCACGCCCTCTTCCTTAAACACATCCAGGATCGGCGTCCACATCTCGGCGAAAAACTTGTACCCCTTTTCCACGAGATCCGGGGGATTCGGGGGGAAGGAGTAGAGATTGGCCCAGATGGGGGACCCGGTAAACCCAGGGAC
>CAZHHS010000337.1:0-1984 GCA_964532395.1 uncultured Desulfobacterales bacterium
ACGGTATAGGCGGTAAGGCTGTACGTTCCAGGAAGGTCTACAATGGTGAGTTCGTAACCGTAGGCACTCAGGTGTCCCTCTTTTTTTTCCACCATTACACCGGGCCAGTTTCCGATCTTCTGACGACTGCCGGTCAGATTGCTGAATATGGTGCTCTTGCCCGAATTTGGATTCCCGGCGAGGGCGACTGTAATCGATTTGTCCGCCATCTATGGCCTACCGCCGATTCTGGGGTTTTCAATCTCCACATGCGCCGCCTCTTCGACACGAAGGGATACGTGATACCCCTTGAGTATGAGCTCTATGGGGTCTCGGAGCGGGGCGTATTTTTCCACATAAATATCGGTTCCGCGAAGAAACCCCATTTCCAGAAGCCGTCGTCGAAAGGCACCGTTTCCCCCCACACGAACCACCGTGGCACTCTGACCTTGCCGTAACTCGCTAAGTTTCATCCAATACCTTTCTGCACCCGTTGGGTTTCACGAGAACCTTACTGGCAACCCCTCGGCCAATGGCCAACCTCGTATTATTGACCGCCACAATCAACTGACCTGTACCACTGTTGGTAATCACCTCCACCACATCCCCTTTTCGCATTCCCAATGTGGCCAGCCTCAGCTGGGCGCCGCTCCCCCCGTAAAACTCTTCTACCGTTCCCAGCTGACCTTCGTGAGCATTGGCCAAAGACATCAGGCAGGTTCGATCCTTTAAACACTCCCCGCAAAGTCCGTAGATTTCCATCCGGTGTTGCAATACGTAAAACCCGTGCGAAGCCGCGATATCGAGCTGCATAGCTTCCATTTGCTGATTTTCAAACTCTACAATTTTGTTACACTTGGTACAAATAAGATGGTCATGATGCCGGCCCAGGTGGCGGTGTTCGTACCGTGTCGGTTGCCCTTTGAATTCTTTCTTGGCGGCAAATCCGTAGCGGCACAGCAGGGAAAGGGTCTTTTTGACAAAATCAGGCGGGAGGTGGTACCCGTCTTCTCGAAGCAGCTCCAAGATGTCTTCGAAGGTTACATGTTTTTCCACGTCGAGAAAAACGGTCAAAACGGCCATTCGGTCATCAATACGATCGATTCCCTCCTGTTCAAATAACCGTATGAACTGATTTTTCTCTTGTTGGTGGAGCGTTTCCATTAAATAAACCTTTTCATACATTTTTCCAGCAGGTTCAAAACCGATTGTCGGCAAGGAATGCTATTTCCGTCTGTTTGCCGCACGCCCCGCTTCTTACACCAAAACGGTATACTTCTAACTACCCAAAATTAGTGCAACTCAAGGCCATTGTCAACCTGGATGCCGGGCAGATATCTATGCCGGAAATCGGTGCTTCAGGACGGATTACAAAACGAACCCTAGCTCTTGCTGTGCCCCGGCAACGTCACGGTGGAACAAGTCCCGGACGAACATTGCCTATTTTCCACTTGTGGACGGGTCTGGGCGTCTTTCCCAGCACCCATGCTCATGTTCGTTGTACTGATTACCCGTTCAAACTCCTCGGACCCACAGTGGGGACATTTCATTTCCATTTCATCGTCGCTACCGACGACCAGAAATTCAAAAACCTCGTTACATTTTAAACAACGAAACTCATACAATGGCATCACCCAGTCTCCTTTACCGACTCTTCGCCCCGTTTGCGGCGGATGAGCGCATGCCCCACCGCGGCTGCGAATCCCATGCCACCTTCTTTCCAGTGGTTCCTAAGGGCGTCTTGTTGAAAGTTTTGACAAATTTTGTAATATAGCAAACTGATCCAATATTCGCAATTTTTAAACGATCCACCGAAACGCTATCGCGTCCTTATCTGATCATTGTCTGATCGTTGTCTGGGGATCATCTCCCAATTAGTTGTAGTCAGTCATGACCTCCCCGGCTCGACTGAGCTCGTCGCAGGCCATCAAGGGGGAGGAACATGTTGGCACATCACCTTTCTCTTGAAACTCAGCCTACGCATCTCCCCTCCCCTGGCGGGAGG
>CAZHHS010000338.1:0-1964 GCA_964532395.1 uncultured Desulfobacterales bacterium
ATGGTGAATCGCTGACCCTTTTGTTCCTTTTCCAACCCTTCCGCGCTCTTGGCCACCATCAGTTTGTTCAACGTCTCCTGGTAGCGCTGCCGGGCGTTTTGGTAATCCCGGGTGAGTATCCGGTACTCGAGTTCGATTTGCGGCGTCAGTGCCAACTTCTTTTCATATTCGTCGAGCTCCGTCTTGAGCGTTTCCGCCTCCTCTTTTAAGGACTTGATTTCCAGTTGGGTCGTTTCGATCTGCGTGCTGATATTGATGTAGGCGGGATTATCCGGTTTCAACAAATCAAGCTTTTCTTTCTTTGCCCGCTCTTGAACTTTTTCCTCAATCTCTTCTTCCACAACCGCGATGGCACCCGTAAGCTTTTTGATGTCCGGATGCTTGGCGGAAAGGCTCCCCTGTTTGGCGGCCAATTCCGATTTGAGCGTTTCCAGCTGGGCTTTCTTCATCGCGATGACATCGTCGATGTTGACCTCGTCTTCCAGGGAGGCAATCTCCTTTTTCAGCTTGATCACGTCGGGATGATCCGGCGACATGGTGGCCTTGACGGTGGCAAACTGCGTATAGAGGGCCTCCAATCGGGTTTTGGGATCTGACAAACCGGCGTTGGGCGAACTCGGCTCGATACCCGCCAGCTGTCCCCTGAGGTAGACCTTCCGTTCTTCCAGGCTCCGGATTTCCTGCTCGATGTCATTGATTTGGCCTTCCAGACGCCGGATCATCTGAAAATTGAACTCGGTCATTTCCGGAAGGGCCCCCAGGTGCTCTTCCTTAAAGTCGGCGATCTTGGCTTCCAGACTATTGATGGTCTCGTCCAGGGCCTCCAGCTCCGATTCCATGAAATCCGTCGTGGTCCTGGCCCGCTCCTCTCGGTTCTTCAAGTTTTCTTCGAGATAGAGTGACGCCAGCGTATTGGCCACTTTTTGAACCTTGCCGGGGTCTTTTCCCTCGTAAGACAGGCTGAATGCAATCGTGGCCACACCGGCCTGCCCCGACTTGGGGTTGATCACCTCGGCACTGATGGTCCGCAATTTGATGTCATCCCGCATCTTTTCGATGATTTCCTCGTTGGTCTTCCGCTGGCGCAGGTCTTCGTAGAGGTTAAACCGATTGATGATCTCTTCGAGCCTTCGGCGGCTCATAATCCGGTGGTTGATACTCTGGATGGTCTCTTCCACCAGCGTGTTGACGGTGGATTGTACGAACTCGGAGGGAATCTGACGCCCTTCGATCAAAATCGTGGTGCTCGACTTGTATTTCGGGGGCAAAAGGAACGCCACCGTGGCGGCCCCGACAAAGATGACGGCAAACGGGACGATTATGGCATATTTTCGCCGCCGTAGGATGTCGATCACATCGCCGATGTTTCGGATGGGGGTTTGCACAATGAGGTTCCCGGTTCAGAAGTTCAAAGGTTGAAAGGTCAAAGGTGTTGGGTATTAGGTATTGGCAAAGAATGAACCGAAAGAGCCCGACAATAGGGGTTGAAAGGTGTAAGGTTTACAGTTCCTGGTTTATGGTCTCTGGTTTCTGGCTTGGAACTCACAGATTCAGCCCAGATTAAGCTTTTGTGAATATTGAATTAAACGTCAGGACAGCTGGGCGTCGGTACACAGCTCCGCCCCTTGGGTTACATAGAGGCATTAACCCGGGCAAGCCGGCGGATTCGATGCTCTCGAGAACATCAAAAGAGATTGTGGCGCCGTATCTGCTCCGGACATGCGCGCTAAACGGACCGGCACGCAAATCCCGAATCCGTATCACCAGGGTTAGGCATTGAATACGGTTCGTCTTAAAAGGATCATTTTTAGCGGGGTAATGTGTCATTCGTGTTTCACAAACCTTACAATCCCATTTAGCCGTAAGCCGTGTCGGTCTGAACCAAAGCCGAATTGAAATGTGACATTTTCGGTCGCTTTCTCAAGGTACCCGCCCGGAAGACCGATACATATCACAGCGTTGAT
>CAZHHS010000339.1:0-1956 GCA_964532395.1 uncultured Desulfobacterales bacterium
GCGGCCAGGAAACGGCGGCCTTCTTGCCATACTTGAGCACCTGAATCGCCTTCATTAAGACCCCCCGGTAAGCACCGAAAGATCTGGCTTTTCTAAAAACCCGTGTTTCCGTCAGACAGGTTGCGCAGTGGTGATCCGGCCCCTGTCTGGAGACGAAGGGAATTCCGCACCGGGGGCAAAGGGGGGACCGGATCGGCAGCAGTTGAGCCTCACATCGGTTGCAAAGACACGGCGCCCCCAGGGTCGAGAACCTGGTGTCAGCCTCTTGGGCCGGTTTCACTCCTTCCAAGCTTCCGCAAACCAGACACTTCGGGGGAAATACGGCATCCAAAAAGGCCGGAAACAGTGATTTTATACCCCAGTTATGGACGGACATCGTAATCCTTCATTGCGGGGTCACCACACGTTCCCCGAAGCCTTCTAATGTCACATCGTGGCCCGGACGGGATCCCGTAGACGGCGGGACAGGTCGGGTCAAGCCCCTTCGATTCCGATGCCGATACCGACAACAGACCGCCGATGGTTGCGGTGTATGGCTCCCTTATGACGGCCCCAGCCTTTCCGCCAATGCCTGGGCAAACTGGGAAGACTTCAGTTCCGCACTCCCCGGTATCTGTCTGGCCAGGTCATAGGTGACCAATCCCTCGGCAATGCTTTGTTTCACCGCTCGCCCGATCGCCGAACCGGCCTCCTGCCAACCGAGGTATTCGAGCATCATCACGCCGGATAATATCAACGAGAGCGGATTGGCCTTGTCCAATCCGGCATACTTGGGCGCCGTCCCATGGGTGGCTTCAAAGACCGCGCAGCGGTCCCCGATGTTCGCCCCCGGCGATATCCCCAAGCCGCCGACTTGGGCCGCCAGCGCGTCGGACAAATAATCGCCGTTTAGATTGGGCGTGGCAATCACGTGGTAGGATTCGGGCCGCAACAACACCTGCTGAAACATCATGTCGGCGATCCGGTCCTTGATCAAGACCTTTCCCTCCGGCAGGGACCACTCACCGGCATCCGGGTCCAAATCCGATTCGAACAGAACCTGGTCACCGAAGGTATCTTTCGCCACCTCGTACCCCCAATTCATGAAAGCACCCTCGGTATATTTCATGATGTTTCCCTTGTGTACCAATGTCACACTCGGCAGCCCCTGATCCAGGGCATATTGAACGGCTCGACTCACCAGACGCCGGGAGGCGTTGCGACTCATCGGCTTGAGGCCCACGGCGGAGCCCGTGCTCACCTCTCCGGCCAAACGCTCCCGAACGAAGGCGATCAACGCCTCGGCTTCATCGCTGCCCGCTTCCCATTCCAACCCCGCGTAGACATCCTCCGTATTTTCCCGAAACACCACCATGTTCACCTTTTCCGGCGCTTTCACCGGGTTGGGGACCCCCTCGATATACCGGACCGGTCGGATGCAGGCGTAGAGATCCAGCATCTGCCGCAAGGCCACATTGACACTGCGAAACCCCTTTCCCACCGGCGTGGTGAGTGGGCCTTTGATCGCCACCACATGGCTTTGAATCTCTTGGAGCGTTTCTTCCGGCAGGGGATGTCCCATCTCCCGGAAGGCCTTGTCACCTGCCAAGACCTCTTTCCACTCGATTCGCCGGTCCCCCCCATAGGTCTTTCGGACCGCTTCGTCCAACACCAACCGACACCCCGCCCAAATATCCGGACCGATACCATCCCCCTCTATGAACGGAATGATCGGTGTGCGGGGCACCGAAAGACGGCCATCGCCCTCTATGGTAATTCTTTCTCCCATAATCTGCACCTTCCTATTAGTTCTTTCGGGTTAACCGGCCATCCGCTTGACGTAGACCTCGACCACCGATACGGCTGCCGGGGTAATGCCCGAAATCCGAGATGCCTGCCCCAGCGTGAGGGGCTGCACCGTGGAGAGTTTCTCCTTGACCTCATTGGAAAGCCCGGGGATTGAATGATAATCGAATG
>CAZHHS010000340.1:0-1948 GCA_964532395.1 uncultured Desulfobacterales bacterium
CTGAAATTGTTTCGTGTCCAACCTGTGGCCGATGTGCGATAGATTTAGTGGACATCGTCAATCGGATTGAGGCGGCTTTGCTGACTGAAACAAAGCCCGTGCATCTGGCTATTATGGGGTGTGTGGTGAATGGCCCGGGAGAGGCCAAAGATGCCGATATCGGTATCGCCGGTGGGCGGGGGCACGGTGTTTTGTTCAAAAAGGGTAAAGTGGTGCAAAAGGTGCCGGAAGACAGGCTGGTTGATGTTTTGCTGGACGAAGTGGCGCGGTACGAAATAGGGGATGGAAACTAGGTAGATTTGGTGGGGAGACCGTCAGTATGAATACAAATAAAGCGGCGATTTCGCCGACGCGGCAGGAAGACTATCCGGAGTGGTATCAGCAGGTGATCAGGGCCTCCGATCTGGCAGAGAGTTCCCCGGTTCGGGGATGTATGGTTATCAAGCCTTGGGGATATGCCCTGTGGGAGAACATTCGAGGGGTACTCGATGGCCTGTTCAAGGAGACGGGGGTCAAAAACGCCTACTTTCCTCTCTTTATACCCAAACAGTTTTTGGAAAAGGAAGCGGCACACGTAGAAGGGTTCGCTAAGGAATGCGCGGTAGTTACCCACCACCGTTTAGAGGGTACCGCCGAGGGACGCCTGGTGCCGGCCGGTGAATTAGAAGAACCGTTGGTGGTGAGACCCACATCGGAGACAATCATCGGAGATTCTTTTTCCAGATGGGTGAAGAGTTATAGAGATCTGCCACTGTTGATTAATCAATGGTGTAATGTTGTCCGCTGGGAAATGAGAACCCGTCTCTTTCTGCGTACGAGCGAGTTTCTTTGGCAGGAGGGTCATACCGCCCATTCGGATGAAGCAGAGGCTATGGAAAGAACGTTGCAGATGTTGGATATCTATGAAAGCCTGGTGAAGAACTATCTGGCAATTCCGGCGATTAAAGGAGAAAAGACAGAATCGGAGCGGTTTCCCGGAGCTGTCAATACCTTTACCTTGGAGGCCATGATGCAGGACCGGAAAGCGCTTCAGGTAGGTACCTCCCATTTTTTGGGCAAGAATTTTGCCAGGGCATCGAACATCAAGTACCAGTCGAAAGAAGAAACCCAAGAATATGCTTGGACCACCTCCTGGGGGGTGTCTACCCGGCTGATCGGGGCTGTGATTATGACCCACAGCGATGACGACGGACTGGTCTTGCCACCGAGAATCGCCCCTTCGCACGTGGTGTTGTTGCCCATCATTCGAAAGGATGACGATAGACCGATGGTCATGGATTACACCCGCCGACTGGCTGACGCATTGACCGGCCAGCGGTACGGTGATTCCCATATAATCGTGGAAATCGATGATCGGGAAACCGGGGCCAAAGGGTGGGAATGGATCAAGAAGGGGATCCCCCTTCGCGTGGAAATCGGTCCGAGGGATATTGCCAAGGATTCTGTCTTTGTGGGCCGAAGAGATAAAGGTCCGAAGGAAAAGGTGTCCATCCCCAGGGACACGTTTGTGGAAACGGTGGGGCCGATATTGGACGAAATTCAGAACAATCTCTATCAAAGGGCGGTGACGTTGAGAGAGACAAACGGTAGAGAGATCGATGGCCGGGATGACTTCGACAGGTTCTTTACACCTAAAAATCTCCGGCAGCCGGAAATACACGGGGGGTTTGTTTTCGCCCATTGGTGCGGAAGCGGCGATTGCGAAGAGACGGTTAAGGAGGATCTGAAGGTAACCATTCGTTGTATTCCTTTTTCCCCAGGCGATGAAGCGGGCAAATGCATAGTTTGCGGCCGGGAGAGCCACAAGCGTGTGATCTTTGCGAAAGCCTACTAGCGGTCTGTGAGGTAATCAAGGCGGGTCGGGAGTTGTTTTGGGCGACCAGGTGGGTGGCGGGAAACAGGTTATGATTCGTATTAACGACATTCTGGATAGCCTTAGTGCCAATGT
>CAZHHS010000341.1:0-1916 GCA_964532395.1 uncultured Desulfobacterales bacterium
CTTTCTCCTTTGCCCGAAGGGCACGGCACCCTCAGTGCCGACAAGTCGTCGGCACTATCGTCTGCGTGTGTCCGCGTGTGTCTGCGGCAATTTCTTTTTTTTGTCTGTGTCTGTCTGTGTGGGTCTGTGGCCAATTTCTACACAAATTCGGCAAAAAACTTCCGTTTTGACCAACTGCAAGTGGAAAAAAGTTGACTCCGCGAAGCCACGTGGGTTAATATGTCGATAATAGTGAAAATAATGTTTCCTGACAGACTCATTGTCGCACGCTAGGGTGATTTATGGAACAGGCAACACAGACGAAGGTGTTGGTTGTGGATAATGACCCGACCATCCTCTCAATTTTGGACGAATATTTGGGACTTTGCAACTATCTTGTAAAGACCGCGGATACCGGCCTGGAAGCACTGAAACTGCTCCGCACCGAGACGTACCATTTGCTGATCACGGACATTGTTATGCCTGATATCAGCGGTTTGGGACTGATTGAGATCACTCGACGTGAGTTTCCGGGCTTGCCGATTATCGCCATGACGGGGTACGGCAAGCAGGTCAAGAATCTGGCCAGTGAACAGTCCCCCGATCATTATATAGAAAAGCCGTTTAATCTTAAGGAGTTGACAAAGCTCGTCGAGTCCGTCTTCCCGCAATAAGGAAGCTCGCAAATCCGACGCCATCCCATATGAACGTTTGCGACCAAATCTTTGCCGGAAAAAGCCCTTCCATTCTCAAGGTCAAGGAGCTGATTCGTCAAGTTGCCAACAGCGATCTCAATGTCATTATTTGCGGAGAAAGCGGTGTCGGCAAAGAGCTTGTTGCCCAAGCCCTCCATCTCTCCTCCGATCGCAGCCAAAAACCATTCGTCAAAGTCAATTGCGCGGCCATTCCCAGTGAGCTCTTGGAAAGCGAACTCTTCGGGTATGAGCGGGGCGCCTTTACGGGCGCCGACAAGTCCAAGATGGGAAAGTTTGAGCTGGCCCACAGTGGTACCATTTTCTTGGACGAAATCGGCGACATGCCGCTTTCCTTACAATCGAAAATGCTCCAGGTGTTGCAGGATTTTCAGTTTTCCCGCCTTGGAGCGAAGAACGACGTCAAAGTGAATTGCTGGGTTTTGGCGGCCACCAACCAAGATCTGGAGCAATGTGTCAAGGAAGGTCGCTTTCGGGAAGACCTTTACTATCGACTCAACATTATCCGCATCTTCATTCCACCCTTGCGCGAGCGACGAGAAGATATCGGCGTCCTCATTGACCATTTCGCCGAACAGTTCGCAGAAAAGATCGAAAGGCCCCTGTTTGATTTCAATGACGGTGCCAGGCAGTTCTTGAATGACTATTCCTGGCCCGGCAATGTTCGCGAGCTCAAGAACACCGTCGAACGCCTGATGATCTTGGGCGACTGGCGCACCGTCAAAGAGGAGCTTCTGGCCCGGGAAACCCGGCAGATCGACGGACACGAACTGACCACCCAGGCCGCTGCGACCCAACCCATCGAACCGGAGGTGCCGCCGGAGCCCAAGAAACGCTTTCCCTCTTTAAAAGAGGTCAAGAAAAAGGCCGTTCAGGAAGCGGAAGGCAAGCTCATCAGCGAAGTCCTCAAAGAAACGGACTGGAACCGCAAACGCGCCGCAAAACTCCTCCAAATCAGCTACAAAGCCCTCCTGTATAAGATCAAGGAGTTGGGCCTGCGGCGGGAAGAGTAAGGCTGTTGTCAGGTGTCAGTGGTCAGTTGTCGGTTATCGGTTGTCAGTTTTCAGTTGTCAGTCTAACTCGCCTTTTTCAACCCTTGAACCCATGAACCCCCAGCCTTTGAACCTTGAACCTTTGAACCCGGAACCCTTGAACCTTTGAACCCGAAACCTATTCAGTCTCCCCCTCTCCCTTTCCCACCTGCTCTTCGCCTTCTACCTTCAG
>CAZHHS010000342.1:0-1902 GCA_964532395.1 uncultured Desulfobacterales bacterium
AGTTCGTTGCTGACAGGAAGCCGCGGGGCGGCTTAACCCGGCTTCCAACGAACTTAGCCGGCGCGGCTTAATCCGGCTTTTTTGAAAAGACCGGGACACAACCCTACCAAAGCCCGTGAACGGTCACGCCGCATCCGGGACATTTTCCATCTATAACGTGGTTGGCCGACACACGAAACCCCCACCGTTGAATCAACAACCGCCCGCAATTGTAGCAACGGGTGCTCTCCCCTTCATCTCCGGGAATATTACCGGCGTATACATACCGTAGGCCGGCTTTCAATCCGATTTTGCGTGCTTTGTGAACTGTCTCGACAGGAGTCGCTGGCCGATCCGTAAGCTGGTAGGTGGGGTGAAACCGGCTCACATGCCAGGGGGTATCACGACCCAGATCCTGGACAATAAAGGCCGTCAGCTCCTCAAGTTCTTTTGTGTCATCATTGAGCCCTGGAATCAGCAGTGTGGTCACTTCTATGAAAATCCCCAAGCGCTTCATCACCCGGAGTGATTCCATGACGTGTTTGCGCTTGGCCGAACATTGTTGCCTATAGAAATCGTCGTTGAATGCCTTCAAATCAACGTTGGCCGCGTTCAGGTAGGGCCGGATCATTTCCAGCGCCTCCGCGGTCATATATCCATTGGTCACAAACACATTCGCCAGCCCTTTTTCATGGGCCAATCGCGCAGTATCGAGGGCAAATTCAAAATAGACCGTCGGCTCCGTGTAGGTATAGGCAATACTCCGGCATCCGGCGGCCACAGCAGCCGCCACGATTGCCTCGGGGGCTCGGAACTTACCCGGGATCCGGCCACCCCGATCTACCGGAAACTGGGCAATATCGGCGTTCTGGCAAAAACGGCACCGGAAATTGCACCCAACGGTGGCGATGGAATAGGATAGCGTGCCGGGATAGACATGAAAAAGCGGCTTTTTCTCAATCGGATCGATATGTTCGGCAATCGGCTTTCCGTACACCAAGGTCTCTAAAACACCGTCTCGGTTTTCCCGGACCCCGCAAATTCCCCGCTTTCCATTCCGGATCAGACATCGATGATGGCACAGGTTACATCGAACCTTCCTGTCTTCTTCCAAGCAGTCATACAAGCGTGCTTCCATTCGAGTCGAGACCTTCCCGGACTTTGGTTCCACTGGATATCAGACCGGACACCGCCCCTTTCGGTTTCCGGACATGATCCATCAAGATGTTGTCTGTTCTGAACCTGGGAACCAGTGTAACCGCCATGCCGATATAACTTCCAAAAGGGCTTTTCTGAACCCAGGGGCATTGCTCCACGTACCGCATCTGATTGGGAAAAACGGTCGGGAGTTGGTGTACCGTCGCTCGCTTGATCGGCGTCTTTCCCACAATGTCTCGGACCATTTGAGTCAACTCCCACACGCCGAAGAACCTGGCCCGGTTGTAAACACTTTCCCTAAATATGCCCTTGACCCGACGCTCGAGCGACTTAAGGGAATATCGGTTCAGCACGCCGATAAAGACCCGGTCTTTGGCCACACGACACGCCTCTTCCAGGGCTTTGCGGCTATCTTCGACAAACTCCAGTGTGGTTATCAGGCAAGCGATATTAAATGTGTTGTCGTCAAAGGGGAGATCTTCGGCAACCCCATGGTGGAGAGATACCCGGGAACCGACTTTCTTTCGGGCGAACTCGAGCATGTGTGGAGACGCATCCAGACCGGAGACATCGAGGCCCATCCGGACAAACATCTCCAAGTGTCTACCCGTGCCGCAGCCAATATCCAACACCCGTTCACCGATCACCGGCCTGAGCAACTTGACAAGCAAATCGTCTTCCAGTTCCGCTATAAACCGGTGCCGTTGGCTGTGAAACCACTCGTCATAGTCACGAGCGGCTTTGAAATCAAATACATATCCCATA
>CAZHHS010000343.1:0-1897 GCA_964532395.1 uncultured Desulfobacterales bacterium
ACAACACGGAACGATACCTCCATGACCTTCTTCAGGAATATGCCGCCTATGCCAATGAGTACTTCAACTACCGTTTCTACAACGTCAGCCCGAAGGGTGGCGACGTCGGCAGGGAAACCCGGCAGAATCAGACGCTGGCCAAAGACTACGGAATTCAACCGGTACAAATCCAAGCCATAGAAGAAGACGAAGTCAAGTTTCAAAAGGCCTATATGGGGCTGGTCCTCATTCACGGAGACCTGATTGAGCGCATCCCCACCATCACCACCACGGATGGCCTGGAATATAAATTGACCACGGCCATTCAAAAACTCAACAACAAGATCAGCACCCTCTTACGTTTATCGGAAAAGATACAGATTAGACTCTTTCTCTCCTCCTCTTTACAGGAAGTTGCCCCTTACATGCGTTTAAACGAGCTATCGGCGCTT
Organism: uncultured Desulfobacterales bacterium; assembly: GCA_964532395.1. GTDB lineage: Bacteria > Desulfobacterota > Desulfobacteria > Desulfobacterales. The sequence continues at coordinate 432 of CAZHHS010000343.1, forward strand.
CCTCAGAAGTTGGAAGAAACGGTCCGAAAGGTGAACGCCAAAAATTATGACAAACTGTCATTCGACTATCTCGATCCGACCACAAGTCCGCAAGCACGGAAAGCGTCGGAGAATTACCAGTTGATGCGGTTGGAGTGGCCGGATCTGCCCGCGGAAAACATCCCCGGCGGCAACGGCACCATCGGTCTGGTAATGGAACATGGGAACAAGGTCAAAGAGATACCGCTAATTCATGTCATGCGAATCCCGTTGATCGGGAAACACTATGAACTGGTAGACCTCCAGTCGATACAGGACATCATCAACGAAAACATCGAATCCCTCATCGATATCAATGAGGACCTGGGCTATTTGGCCGATCACGGTACGCTTCCTCTAGCCGGGGGCTCTCCCATGAATCCCATGGGGGGACAGGATCTCAATGCGGTGTCCAACTTCAGATCCCTCGTAACTGAAAACTATAGTCTTCAACCGATCAGCCTCAAGGATGAACCGATTCCGGAAAGCCTGGACTGCCTGGTTATCGCCGGGCCGACTGAGCAGTTCAGTGACTATGCGCTTTTCCAGATCGATCAGTTCTTGATGCGAGGAAAGAACCTGGCGATTTTCATGGATGCCTTTAAGGAGATCGAGCCACCCCAGCAACAAGGGATGAGATTTAATCAACCTCCCAGATATATACCCGCAAATACGGGGCTACAGAAGCTATTGACCCATTACGGGGTTGTCGTGAAGAATTCCTATGTGTTGGACGAAAATTGTTACGTACAGGAAGTTCCCGCCCAATTCGGCGGCGGCCAAAGAAGCATCTACTTTGCACCCATCATCAAACGACGCTTTATCAATGACGACCTTTCCTTTATGCATAACATAAAGGGCCTGGTGGCCATGCAGATTTCTCCTTTGGAGTTGAATTCCGAGCGGATCGAAAAAGATGGTCTGCAAGCCACAAAGGTCTTCTCATCATCGGAGAAATCATGGCAAATGAAGGGACGTATCAACCTGAATCCGATGATGATTCGTCCGCCTCAATCCGCGGACGAACAGGAAAGCTTTCCGCTCGCCTATTTGCTTGAGGGGGCTTTCACCAGTTATTTTGCGGACAAGTCGATCCCGGAAAAGCCTTCCGAGCCGGATACGACAGAAGGGGAGAACGCACCGGAACCAACATCGACAGACGCCGTGGATCTCTCCATGGTTGCAGCCGAAGGTGAAGTCACTCGCCAAGGAAAACCAGGGAAAGTCTTTGTCATTGCATCCTCAGAAATGTTGAAAAACAATATGTTGGATCAAGAAGGACGGACGCCCAATGCCATGTTCGTCATGAACGTGATCGACTTTCTGAACAATCGCGAAGATATTGCACTCATGCGAAGTAAACAGCAACGGTTTAACCCCTTGAATGAAACCGGTGCCGGCACCAAGGCCTTTGTCAAGTGGTTCAATATCATCGGCTTGCCGGTTAT
>CAZHHS010000344.1:0-1886 GCA_964532395.1 uncultured Desulfobacterales bacterium
TCCATAAGGCGAACAGTGGCCTCCTGAATCAAATGCTCGGTTTGGGTATCCACGCTGGACGTGGCTTCGTCCAAAATTAAGATCTCCGGATCGCGGGCCAGGGCCCGGGCGAAAGCAATTAATTGTCTTTCTCCGCTCGACAGCGTCCGGCCTCCTTCCGTCAAAACCGTATCCAAGCCTTCCGGGAGGTTTTGAATAAGCCTGTGAAGCCCACAACCGTCGATAATTTCTTCCAGCCGCTCATCAGATACCGGCGGATTGCCTGCAAATATGTTGTTCCGGATGGTATCGGCAAAGAGAAAGACATCCTGGGTAATCAGTGCCATACCGGAGCGCAACACCCCTTTAGGCACGCTGCGCACGTCCGTACCATGGATTCGTACAGACCCCTTTCCGGGATCATAAAACCGTTCCAAGAGATGGATCAGCGTCGATTTTCCCGCTCCGGTGGTCCCCACAACAGCAACCGTCTGGCCTTCCCGAACTGTAAAAGAAACGTCCTCTAAGACCCATTCATCACCATAGCCAAACCAGACCCCATCAAAAGTCACGATGCCATTCGACGCCCGATCGGTCTGTTTCAAGTCGGTCCAGTTCCGGACGATTCCCTTCCGGGAAGAAACAGGCTGTTCGGAAGCCCTCTCAATCTGGTGGGTGTGGGAAGATACGGGCGGATCCGGAATTTTCTCTTCGGTGTCCAATAGCTGAAAGATCCGCTCCGACGAGGCCATGGCGGACTGCATGATATTATACTTTTCCGCAATGTCCCGAATGGGCCGAAAGAACATCCGCATGTAGGAAATAAAGGCGACCAGAACCCCCAGGCTGAGGGTATCACTTAACACACGCAACCCACCGTACCAGATGACCAATGCCACAGTGGCCGAACTGAGGATCTCGATAGCGGGCATAAAGACGGCAAAGACATTGATCTGGCGCATGCCCACCAGATAATTTTCATGGTTCAGCTTTCGGAATTTTCTATAGTTCCGCTCTTCTTGAAAAAAAAGTTGGATCACCCGGATCCCGTCTATACTTTCCTGAAGCCTGGTATTGATTTGGGCAATCTTGATACGTGCCTCTCGAAAAATGTCTCTGGCCATATGACTGAAATAGAAGGTTGTGAGGAACACTACAGGGAGAACGGCAAAGCAAATCAAGGCCAATTTCCAGTTCATGACGACCAAAACGATGGCGATGCCGACCAACAAAAAAATATCTTTAAACACCACTGTGATAATAGACGTAAAGAAGTCATGGAGATTCTGAATATCACTGGTCACTCGGGTAACCAGACGTCCGACGGGATTTCGAATGAAAAAACCGATCGAAAGTCCCTGGATGTGTCCATACAGGTCTCTTCTTAAATCGTGCATGATCGATTGGCCGGCCGACTCCATGATCATCACGTTGCCAAAGCTGAGAGCGAAATGACCGACGGCCATGGCCAGAAAGATCAAGGCGATAACGCCGACGCCTTCGCGATCCTCAGACCGAAGTATGTTTAGATCCGATTTTTCGAGTAACGATAAGTCCTGATAAGAAATCCTCGCGGAAGCCCCATCGGTCTCAAAGAGTTTCGGATATCGGTCCACGACCCGCACCACCTCAGGGTTTGTTTTCAGATCCACCGTATAGCGCCGTCCCGCTTCCTCTGAAATACTGCCGTCATCCGCCTCCTTAACAATATACCGGTCAATCGCCACCTTTGTCAGATATGGGAGCGCCAGATCTAAAACGGTAATGCCGCTCACCAGGAAAACGGAAATCAATACCAGCAAGCGGTAGGGACGAATGTGGGGCAAAAGCCGTTTGAGCAACCGGGTATTATAAGGCTTGCCCAGTTTGTCCTCTTCAAAATATCCGTAGTCTCGTCGCATTTTTCA
>CAZHHS010000345.1:0-1873 GCA_964532395.1 uncultured Desulfobacterales bacterium
GAGTTAATTGTCCGCAACCTTTCCTCCGTTTCCCTCAGCGTCTCCTCCACCCGTTTACGTTCTGAAATTTCCCTGTCTCGCTCGACGATTGTTTGTTCCAGTTCTTGAGCGTGTTGTTGAAGGAGTGCTTGTTTCTCCTGGTAGTAGTCGATTTTTCTCCTCAGTTCGTCCGGGGTTAGATTGAACTCGGCCAACATGAGACTGTACGTCTCCTTTAGGGCCTTTGTTTCTTTCAGTGTGTAGATGGCGCTCTGGGTGATGATTTTGTGGGCCGAGGCCGCACCAAAAGAACCGGCGAGAGACCGTTCTATCTCGGCGACGAGGTTGCTCAACTCGGTTATGGAAATGTAAGGTCGATTTTCGATACCGGTAACGCTGAGCGATCGCTTCAAGATCGCTTCCGCCTCCTGAGGGAGGAAATAGGGTTCCAGAGATTCGAGGATTTTCCTTTTCTTTGTTTCGATTTCAACCGTGGGTTTTTCCTCCGGCGGGGGAACGGTCTTTTCTTCTGCTTTCAGGGCATCCACAAAGGATGCCGCCAAGGTTTTTTCCTCCGAGGTCGGTTCCGAGTAGAGAGACCCCACGGTCAGCAGTCCGATATTAACAAACATCGACCAAAATACGGTATGTGTTGTGGGGTCGAGTTGGGTCATGCCGAACAGCGCTTCCGGTTTCAATAGGCCGATACCCAAGGGGCCCGACGTCAAAAGCTCGGGAAATATCCAACCACTTTTGGCGAGGGCGGGCAACAGCATGGTATATATCCAGACTGCAAAGCCGCCTCCCATACCCAAGACGGCACCTGTCCGGGTGGCTCCTTTCCAAAAGATGCCCATGAGAATGGGCGGGGCAAACTGAAGGGCGGCGACGAATGACATGATGCCGATGTTTACGAGCATGTAAGACGTTCCCACCAGGCGTTCAAACCCATAACCGAAGAGAATGAAAGCGGTCACCGCCCCCCACCGACACTGGAGGATATACCGTTTCAAAAAGCCCAGGGGGTTTATCCACTCGGCTAGAGGCAGTACCAGATGGTTGGTAATCATGGTCGCCATGGTCATGGCGCTGATCATGATCATGCTGGTAGCGGCGGAGAGGCCGCCGATAAAGACGAAGAGGGTAAGAAGCGGATTCCCGTATTTCATGGGCAGTCGTAAGACAAACGTATCCGCCAGGCCGGGGGCGAATCCTTTGAGAAGACCGCCCATGGCGATGGGCACGACAAAAACATTAATGAGCAACATATAGAGGGGAAAGAGCCACATGGCCGACAAGATATTTTTTTCACTGGTATTTTCCACTACGCCCACGTGAAATTGGCGGGGGAGGAACATGACCGCCGCCATGCCCAAGATCAAGTACGTCGTCCAGAGTGTGTACGTGGTGCCCGTACTACCGGCAAAACTCAGGTTTTTCCGATAACCACTGTCGGCCGTGCGCTGGAGTATGTCGGCGAAACCGTCATAAAGAAAATAGGTAACGAATATCCCGACGGCCAGAAAAGCGATGAGTTTCACTAAGGATTCCGTGGCGACTGCCACGATCATGCCTTGATGCCGTTCCGTAGGGTCGATTCTTCGGACCCCGAAGATGATGGTAAAAGCCACCATCAGGCACACCACGATGTGACCGACATAGTTTTGGGTCCATGATGTTGCGGTGGTCATGGGGGAGACGATGGTAAACGTGGTCATCAGGGCCTTGAGCTGCAAGGCGATGTAAGGCATGGTTCCGAGAAATGCGGTAAGTGCGGCCATCGCCGCCAGAAGTTGGGACCGGTTGTACCGAGCGGAGATGAAATCAGCGATGCTCGTTACTCGATATTTGGTCTTGATCCGGACGAGTTTGCGTAGAATGGTCCACCACAAGG
>CAZHHS010000346.1:0-1870 GCA_964532395.1 uncultured Desulfobacterales bacterium
GCTTGTGGCCGCTTACCGGGCAATGGATGTATTGGTTTATCCGATGCCGGGAACGGATAAAACGTGCCGAACGGTGAGAGAAGCCCTGGCGTCAGGCGTTCCGGTCATTGCACCAAAGATCGGCTTTCTGCCGGAGTTGTTGGAAGACGGCATAAATGGCCACCTCATCGAACTATCCGCACAAGGGCTGGCCGGTACACTGGAAGAACTCATCAAAAACCGGGAGAGGCTTGGTCAAATGGCCGAGAACGCCGCCAGGGGAGCAAAGGAGCGGTTTTCCACGCACCAACAAGCCCGAAAGGTATTGGCCTTCTACGAAAAACTCCTTTCCAGGAGCACCTCATAAAAGAGAGTTCCCTAACGCAGCCCGCCTACACCTCTGCATCAATCAGCTTTTCCACGGTCTTTATATCTTCCGGTTGATCCACGCCGACACTATCGTGGCGGGTTACCACCACATGTATGGCAATGTCGTTTTCAAGCAGCCGGAGTTGTTCCAGGTTTTCCGAAACCTCGAGGGGGGTCGGTTTCAAGGAAACAAACGTGCGAAGGGTCCGCAAACGGAATGCGTACAACCCGATGTGACCGAAGAATCGATCATTGGTTTTCTTCCGATGGCAGGGAATCGGACGGCGGGAAAAATATAATGCCCGGCCACTTGTTGAAAAAACAACCTTCACCTGATCGGGCCGTTGGGCCCGGTCGCTATCTATTTCACGGGCCAAAGTGGTTGCCTCGATCGTCGCATCTTCAAATGGCGAGACAAGTTGGCTTACCATGGCCGGCTTAAGCAGAGGCTCATCGCCCTGGATATTGACCACTACCGCCTCTTCGGGAATTTTAAGAATCCGAGCGGCTTCCATAACCCGGCTGGTACCGTTCGGGTGATCGCTGCGTGTCATCAAAACGGGGACATCCTGTGCTTCCGCTGCACGCCGGATTCGCTCATCGTCGGTGGCAAGAACAACCTTCGAAAGCTCCGGGCACTCAATTGCGCGCTCGAAGACATGTCGGAACATGGGCTTTCCGAGAATCATGGCCAGCGGTTTTCCGGGAAAGCGGGTGGAATCGTAACGCGCAGGAATAATGCCGTAGCATTTCGGATGTCCCTGGACGCGACGATATGTTTCCACAGTTGCTTTCATTCGTTTTCTAACAATTCTTGTATCACCTTACACGCATGGGCGGTACCCCCTTGCCGGGCCTTCACATATCGAAACACGGCCTTCTGGACCTGCACACGCACCGGTGGGTCTTCCAGGTCCTGAATTAGTAAATCAGAGGCGGCTTTCCAGTCTTGGGCCACCTTGACCAAGCCGTTTTCCACAATCTCTTGTCCCACCCAATAAAAGTTCTCCCAGGAGGGTCCAATGACAGGAGAAACCCCACACGTGAGTGCTTCAAGAAAATTCTGTCCCCCCAAGGGTACCAGGCTACCGCCCACAAACGCTGCCCGGGCCGCCGAGTAGGCGGCGGGTAACTCGCCGAACACATCCCATAAAATGACTGAGTTCGGCGGCACCGGCCCTTCACACTCCGAACGCAACCGCCATGAAACACCCAGGGCCTCAAGTCTGTTTTCCCAGTGGGCGATGCGATGCATGTGCCGTGGGAACACCCCCAAGACAGCATCTTTACACCGATGCATGACATCCGGAATCACGCGACCTATTATCTGCTCTTCTTGCTTTCGAATGGAACCCAACACCACAAAAGGAGCGGGCCCAGCGATTCGGTTTGCCACCCCGCTTTTCATTTCGAACTTGGGAGAATCCGGTGTGATACGGTCAAATTTCATGTTGGGCATAGCAGCCACTCGCCCGGTGCCGAACAATTGCTTAAAACGTCCCGCATCCGCTTCGGACACGGC
>CAZHHS010000347.1:0-1850 GCA_964532395.1 uncultured Desulfobacterales bacterium
GGACAAAACGTGCGCCTGGCCTGTAAACTGACAGGCTGGAATATAGATGTTAAAAGCGAAAGCGAATACAGTCGCGCCATGAGGGCCGGATATGAATCGTTGTTGGAACTTCCCGGGATGGGATCGAATACCGCCGACGCCCTCTATGAGCAGGGGTTTTATTCTGTTGATGAGCTTGCCAATGCCACGGTTGAAGAACTCACGCAAATAAACGGTATCGGGGAGACGAAAGCGCAGTCCTTGCTTGAAGCGGTTCAAGAGGCGATCGTGGCGCGTGATGCGGCGTCCGGTAGCGGCGAAGAACCCGTTGCATTGGAACCAGCGGAAGATGAAAGTGAAGCGGAAGATAAAAGTGAAAAAGAAGAAGAACTGCCCACGGAAACAGAGATTGAGAATCAGCCAAACGCATCTTCAGAGGATGTGTAAATAGTGTATAGGGGGATGAATGGCTAAAATCCGGGTATATGAGCTCGCTAGACAGCTCAATACGACCAATCAGGTTCTCTTGGAAAAGCTGAGGGAAATGAATATTCCTGTGAAAAGTCACATGAGCGGGGTTGAGGAAACCGTTGTTCCCCTCCTGAAGGAGGCCTTGTTCGGTAACAAGGCGGAAGTAGTGGTAGAGCGTCGCGTTCGGGGCACAGTGATCAGGAGGAGAAAAAAGGTGGTCAAAAAGCCCGCTCAGGTGGAGGAAATATCAGCGGCCGAGGAGTCGGAAACCGTTGCGGTTTCGGAGCCTGTGGAAGCAGGTGCGCCGGTGCAAGAAGAGGCCGGACCGACGGAGGGCCCGCAACCCGTGCCGTCTTCCGACCAAGCAAGCCTTGAGAGCGAGGCGCCTTTAGAGGACAAAGTAATAACAGAAGAATCTCAGGCGCCTCCTGAAGGTAGTGAAACAGCAACCGGCGAAGAGGCGAAAATAACCGAAGAGGAAAAACCGTCTAAAAAGGTCAAACGGAAGAAAAGAGAGAAGCCGGCCAAGATTATCCGCCTTCCCGAAAAGGGTGAAGCGGATATTCCGGAATCGGAAATCCCTGCCGACTTGGAACCCGAACTCGGTTTGGACGAGAAGGGGCCGGCGCCTCAAGAGGCGGTGCCACCGCCTGAAGAGCCCGAGGCCGGTGTCAAAGACAAGAAAGGCAAAAAGCGAAAATATACGCCGGGACAAGAGGCCACGGACAAGGGGTTCTTTAAGAAGAAGATCAGCTACCGGAAAAAAGAGGTGTTGGAAAAATCCGACCTCTATGAAGGGAAATTGGCTGCCGGCCGCAAGGGTCGAAAACCCCGCAAGGGCAAAGTGGCCATAAAAGGCAAGAAGACCGCGATAACGACACCCAAGGCCATCAAGCGCCGCATCAAGATAGACGACGCCATTATGGTGTCTGATTTGGCCAAGCGTATGGGAATTAAGGCCAGCGAGGTCATTAAGGAGTTGATGCGTCTCGGGGTCATGGCTTCTTTAAACCACGCCATAGATTTTGAAACCGCTTCCGTGGTGGCCAACGAATTTGACTACGAGGTGGAAAGGGCCGCTTTTGAAGAAGAAGGGATCGTTCGTGCCCAAGAAGATTCCCCGGACAAGCTGAAAACGAGGCCGCCGGTGGTAACCATTATGGGGCATGTGGACCATGGGAAAACCTCCTTGCTGGATGCGATTCGGCGGACCAACGTCATTGACGGAGAAGCCGGCGGCATCACACAGCACATCGGTGCGTATTGTGTTACTTTGGATGACAGACAGATCGTATTTCTGGACACCCCCGGTCATGAAGCCTTCACGGCCATGCGGGCCAGGGGGGCGAATGTGACGGACCTTGTGGTTTTGGTCGTGGCGGCCGATGACGGGGTCATGC
>CAZHHS010000348.1:0-1849 GCA_964532395.1 uncultured Desulfobacterales bacterium
CGTTTGGCTGCGATTTCGAAAGAGGTTCGGGTTCTGGTGCTCGGTTCATGAAAAAAGTGGACGATCGTTTTTCCCCGCAGGGTAGGCACCTTTTTTATCGGACGGTCGGATATCTCTTTCAGCGATTCGGCTGTGTCCAAAATGAGCGTAATGTCATTATCAGAGAGACTTTCGATGTCCAAAAGATCCTTTTTCTCAAACTTTACCTTTGTCATTGCGAACGTCTTCCCCTAGGGCTGATTATCACAAAAAAAAAGCCTCTAACACCAATAGGTGAAGAGGCTTTTGCCCTCTACAGTGATATTGCGGATATGCACATGCAAGTGATGAACCTCCAGAGCCCCAAGGCCGCAAACCCTATACCACTCGAAATTTAGATAAGTCAAGGTGAAAAACAGGGCGACCCCGGTCTGACTTCTTAATGAATGATATCACCCAACCGGGACCATCTGACATCCGAATCCTGACCGTTCCATGACCAGTATACAATAAATGCTTTCCCTTTTACTTTGGACAGATCGACGAATTTCCAGAAACGGCTGTCGTAACTATGATCCCGGTTATCGCCCATCACGAACAGGGAGTCCGGCGGCACCGTGATAGGACCGAAGTTGTCCCTCGGTCTAGCCCTGCCCGGGATAATACGGGGGTCCAAGTGGGTCCCGTGGGGATCCTCCATGGGCTCCCCGTTGAGATAGACTTTCTTGTCTCGGATTTCAACGACGTCCCCTTCGACCCCTATCACCCGCTTTATGAAATCCTTGTCGGGATCTTCGGGAAATTTGAAAACCACGATATCTCCGCGTTCGGGTTCTGAAATGGGAATCAACGTGGTGTCCCAAAAAGGCAACTTCACACCGTAGATGAACTTATTTACCAGGATATGGTCTCCCACCAGCAGGGTCGGCTTCATAGACCCTGAAGGGATCTTAAAGGCCTGCACCACAAACGTTCTGATGAACAAGGCCAAAACGACGGCCACAAGGATCGCCTCGGCGTACTCCCGTAAAACGCTCTTTCGAGGCGTTACGGAATCTTCTTTTTCCTTAGGGTCTTTAGGGTGTTTCAAGTCGATTTGGTTCCTTTCCGGTGTAACGATTCGCAGGGAAAAATAAGCCCCTCAATCAGGATGTGGGAAGCAGTTCCTGAGGTTCTCCCAACATGAATTTACCGTTTTCTATCCATCGTTTAAGTGTTTCTGCAATTTCTCGTGCCCGGACCACACTCGACAGGGGAACCGTCGGGACGTCCTGGCCGTTGATTTGAATCATGCCGCTTTTTAGCTGACCGTAACTAACGGTGCCGTAGGTCTTGGAATTGCCTTGTGGGTAGTCTTTACCGTAATCGACAATCTGCGTGAATATCTCATCGTCCGTTACAGCCGTATATTTAACGATTTCTTCGTTCAACACAGGTATGGGGATGCCGAGTCCGACAGCCAGCGAGCTGCCATAACCCTGAATACTCACCCCCACCAGCCATTTGTGGCTCATTTTCTTAAGGTCCCCTGTCACCCAGAGGGTGCCTGCCGGAGACATCGGTACGCCCCCTTTGGTGCGTTTCACCTTGGGCTTGTGTTGGGTCCCATGCCAGGTCACAAATCCTTGACCGCCACCGAGAAAGATGCGGGTGCCGATCCCGATGGTCTTGTAATAGGGATCATTCATCAGGGGACTCAGTTGCCCCGCACTACAATAGTTGGCGTTGCCCATATGGGGTTTCAAGGTCCCCATATAGGTATAAATGGTCTTGTCCGTTACGTTGATGGCGCAGTTGTAGTTTTGGTACCCGTTTCGTGGGTTGCACAGCGTGGCCATGGGGAGCTTCTTCAGCGTGATGTCCTTCTCAA
>CAZHHS010000349.1:0-1812 GCA_964532395.1 uncultured Desulfobacterales bacterium
CCTTGGCAATCTTCAACACCTTTCGCACCTTTTCCAAAGGAAACTCCATCTTTTCAGCGATTTCCGCCGGTGTCGGCTCCCTGCCCAGCTCTTGAACCAAATATCGAGACGTGCGGATCAGTTTATTGATGGTCTCGATCATATGTACCGGAATTCGGATGGTCCTTGCCTGGTCCGCTATGGCACGGGTAATCGCCTGTCGGATCCACCACGTGGCATAGGTGCTGAACTTATAGCCTCTGCGGTACTCAAATTTGTCCACCGCCTTCATCAACCCGCCGTTTCCCTCTTGAATGAGGTCGAGAAACTGCAGCCCTCTGTTGGTATATTTCTTTGCGATGCTCACAACCAACCGAAGATTGGCATTTACCATCTTTGCCTTTGCCAGGCTGGTATTACGCTGGCCGACGGCAATACGGGCAGAAACCCGCTTCAAACTTTGCCGACTCATCTTCAAACCGAGCTCTTTTTCCCTGATTGCCTCTTCTATTTGGCTGGCCCGCTTCATCAATTCGGAAAACTCAGTCTTTTTAAGATGGCTTTTCTTCCAGTGTTTTTCAATGAATTTGGTTCTTCCCCGGCAACCTTGACGGACACGTGTCCGCGGCAAGCCCATCTGAGCGGCAACCCGGGCAAACTCGCGTTCCAAATCATCAAAGGACCGCAAATGCTTTTCAACATCCGCCACCACCGAGTCGATCCATTTGGCCTCGAGTCTCCAGTCCTTTACAAGATCAAAAATCTTGCGATTTCTTCGTGTGATATGACGACGAATCTTTCGGCGCTCCTCACGATTCAACGAGGGGTCAAAAAGCCTATCCCTATATTCCTGACATTCTCCGTCAATTTCTCTGATATTATCTATAATCCCGCAAATCTTATTTATATGTTCGGCGTCTTCTATGTAGGCTTCGCCCTCGTCCACATCGCGCAAGACATCCCTGAGACGCACCTTTTCGCGCCTCAAGTCGTTGCCAAGCTTTAGAATGGCCTTGATACCCAGTGTGGATTCCACCAGACACATCAAGGTCTCTTGTTCTCCCGCCTCAATCTGTTTGGCAATCTCCACCTCGCCTTCTCGGCTCAACAGAGACACCACGCCCATTTCACGGAGATACATCTTTACGGGATCCGTAACCCGCCCGAAGGTATCGCTTTCCGTCCGGGACAATCCTTTGTCCTTGGCCGCCACCGCCTTCTTCTCCGTTTCCTGGTTCAAAAATTGGATCTTCTTCCCATCGATGATGTCGATGTCCAGCTCGTCAAAGACCATCATCATTTCATCGATCTGTTCCGCCGAGATGTCGCCGTCCGGCAAGGCGTCATTTAACTCCTTATACGTCAAGTACCCTTGCTTTTTACCTTTTGTTATAAGCTTTTTCAGATCCTTGATTTCAGACTTTTTCTGCATAAAGATCTCCTTGCAAGATATTAAATCCGGGTTTTACCTCAATGATCGTCCGTCCTCAAATTCTGATCATTGCCCCCCCCACTGCTTACCACAACCCCTCAATCTCTAATAGGGAAGCCCCTCTGTTTTTCTTTGAACGCACCGTTGTTTTTCGGTCAAAAGCTTTTCCAGCCGACTTTCATCGTTGGCTTGTTCCGCCGCCTTTATCTGTTTTGACAAAGATCTGGCATAATTTCTTTGGATATATGATCGATATTGCCTGACGACCTTGAGACAATTCTCCCGAGTCCACGATTCCTGCCTGGTTATCAATGAAGAGATCAGATTTCTGATCTTGGGATCTTCTGTTTGGCCGACCAAATCAGCGCCTGCACAAGTCGGACTTTTCGAAACCCCGTCCA
>CAZHHS010000350.1:0-1796 GCA_964532395.1 uncultured Desulfobacterales bacterium
CTGGACATGACGAGGAATATAGTTTTTGACAGGGCTGCTACCTCCCGCAGACAGCCCTGTGAAAGTCTCGGTAATCCCGTAGCGTTCATGCATCTTGACGAAGGAAACGATGCCGTCGTACTTCAGCCAGAGCGGGGCGTTGCTGATATTAAAGACCTGGTCCTCGTATGAAAGGAAGGTAACGTCATAAGCGCCTTCGGCAAAGTGTGTGCCCCCCCCGGAAAAGTCGAGTACGGCCCCGTCCCTGACAACCACCTCACCCGGCGGCACGGAGAGCTTGATGTCCCCCCCTTTTCTACTCATCTCTCTAGCCGTAAAATACTGGTTCCGATAGGCACCCGTTAAGTCGCCGATGGCCGATCCGGCCAGCGTGTTGACCACAATCTCCTTCCCTTGCAGGGCGCCCCCCTTTTGCCCGAAGTCGTTTTTGAGTTCCACACTGTTGAGCTGCACCGTCATAATGTAAGACTCCGACGAGCCCTTGGTCCAGAGGCCGCCGACGTCGACGACACTCTCCGGCCCAAGGTAACATTGCTCCGTGGCACTCAGGTTTACCTCTCCGGAGGGAGCGTAAATTTTCCCCTGGTGTTCAATAAAAAGTGTTGCCTGTTCCTCATTCTTCGCGTCCACCCCTGTCCCCACTTTATTGTCCAGTCCGGCCACGTGGATCACACCGCCATCCATCTTGAAGCTCTGATGAACCTCTTCCGGCTCCTCCGTAATCGGGGACTCCGTTCTGCTCGAGGTTCCGGTCACCACCTTTTCGGAGGCATGCAGTTCTATCCGCCCGCTGTTTTCGGTCGCCGTAATCGACCGGACCAGGCCGTTTTGCCGAACAAGGCGACCGTACATACCCACCAAGCCGGCATCCCCGATCAGCCGCCCTGCTTCCAGGTTGGTTGCCTCCCCAACATCTCCGGTGTCATTGACGTACACAAAGGGAAGTCGCCTCGACTGCTCGCTTTCCAGGAGCTTCATCTCCACTTCGTTTCCTGCTATCAGCCCGATCTGGCCGAAAGGCACATCAATCCGGCCGCCGTTTTCCACGCGGGGGCCGATCAAGAAAACACTGCCCCCCCGTTTTGCTTCGATCCTGCCGTGATTGGAAACAACGCCGTTCGCCCAGATGACAGGGTTTTCTTCTTCCAGGCCGTTGTAATCCTCCAGGCTGAACTTCAAGATACCATTTCGAAAGTTATCATCCGTCATATTCAGGGAGGAGGCCACAAGTGAGTGGACATTGACGCCGGCGGTGGGCGTAAACAGGATGCCGTTCTGGTTGATCAAATATACCTTGCCGTCTCCCGTGAGACGACCGCGAATCTGACTGGGATTGCCGTCGAATATCCGGTTGAGAGCCGCCCAGTCGGAATTTCCTTGCTGGTTGAAGTGCGCAGAGGCGTTTTCACCGATGTTAAACGTCTTCCAGTGGATAATCGCCTTGTCTTTGTTTTGATTGACCACCATACGATTCTTGATGGTGTTTCGGTCAATCGAGGCAACGCCTTCTACGACTTGTTCTCCGGTCGGAAGGGCATTGTCGGCGACCTTCGGCAGATTGGGCACATTACCATAGAACCCGGGTATGACGAGCCGTTCGCCAAACGTGTGCCCCGGCAGACACAGCATATACATTCCCAAGCAGATCAGAATAGCGGTTTTTTTCATAGACTTTCCCTCGTCTCGATCTCCCAAGACGGCCTTTCCTTAGAAGACATACCGCACCTGGAAATGAAAACGCACATCCCCTGAATCCGTTCGATCGGTGCTTTCCAACGCCTGCGACCAGATCACTT
>CAZHHS010000351.1:0-1770 GCA_964532395.1 uncultured Desulfobacterales bacterium
CATATGTCCTGTCACCAGTTGCTACGCCGCTCGACGCTTCCCGGGCTGTTCGAACGGAGTCTTCGAAGGACAAACACTCGATTGAATCCTCGCGGTCCATGGAGAGAATCGAAGAATCTCCGTCAATCTTGGTCCCGTTTGCCGTCAAATAAAGATGCACTGTCATTGCCATGGTTCATGTTCCTCCTTTTAATTTATTCTTTATCCAGCTTACCCACGAGAGACAACGTAAAGAAAGCCCCCATGTATTTGAAGTGGGGCCTGACCTTTAGGCCGACTTTATACCAACCCGGCTCACCTTCCACATTCTCCACTGTCACTTGGGCCTCCCGAAGCGGCCGGCGACTGCGAACCTCAGGCGCCGGATTCTCCATATTGGCCACATATTGCCTGATCCAGAGATTCAGTTCTCTTTCCAGGTCACTTCTCTCCTTCCACGTACCGATATTCTCCCGTTGTATGACCTTCAGATAATGGGCCATACGATTGATCACGAACATATACGGCAGCTGGGTACCTAACTTGTAGTTGGTTTCCGCTTCTTTTCCTTCTTTACTAATCCCGAAAAACTTCGGTTTTTGGACGGAATTGGCAGAGAAAAAAGCGGCATTATCGCTCCCCTTCCGCATGGTAAGCCCGATAAACCCCTCTTCCGCCAACTCGTATTCCCTTCTCTCAGAAACCAGCACCTCCGTGGGGATCTTGGTTTGAACCGCCCCCATCGCCTCATACTGATGCAAAGGCAGGTCCTCTATGGCACCCCCCCCTTTAGGCCCGATGATGTTGGCGCACCACCTATACTTGGCGAAACTATCCGTAAGTCGGGAGGCGAAGGTGAACGCCGCATTTCCCCAGAGATAATCACCGTGATTGGCGGAAACGTCTTCCTGGTAATTGAAAGCCTTCACCGGTTGCGTATCCGGCCCATAGGGCAAACGCAACAAGAAACGGGGCACCGTAAGTGCAACATAACGTGAGTCTTCGGATTCACGAAAGGCCTGCCATTTCGTATATTGGGGACCTTCGAAAATCGACTTTAAATCTTTCAGCTGAGGCAGGCCGTTGAAATCTTCAACGCCGAACATAGAGGGCCCTGCCGCAGCAATAAAAGGCGCATGGGCCATAGAGGCCACGCTGCCCACATACTGCAACAATTTGATGTCCTGCGGGCCCGGTCCGAATTCATAATTGCCGACCATGGCCGCATAAGGTTCTCCACCAAACTGACCGTACTCAGCCGTGTAGGCTGTTTTGTAGAGTCCGGACTTGACAACCTCCGGAGAATCTTCAAAGTCATCCAAGAGATCTTCTTTACTCACGTTCATGATCTCCAGCTTGATGTTTTCCCTGAAGTCGGTTCGGTCAACCAAAAACTTCATGGAACGCCACACCGATTCCAGTTTTTGGACCTCCGGATGATGGAGGATCGCATCCAATTGCAAACTCATTTTCTTGTCGATTTCGGCGATCATGTCGTCTACGACGGCCTTGGAGATCTTGGGCACCTCTTTTCCAGGTTCAAGCAACTGGGCAATCAGCGCCTCCACCCCTTTTTTGGTAACCCCGTAAGCCTCATCGGACGGCTTCAGTTTGGTAGCATTTACAATCTCGTCCAACAAAGAGGCCTCTTCGGTCGCTTCCGCCGCCGGAGCCGCCGCTTGCTCTTGTTCTTCTACCATGAAATCACCTCCTCTATTTTTCCTCTACGCCCAACTCTTTCATAATTTTTTCGCGTGCTGCCTCATCCTTGACCAGCTCTTGAATCTTTTT
>CAZHHS010000352.1:0-1768 GCA_964532395.1 uncultured Desulfobacterales bacterium
ACCTATGGCGTACCGTTTTTATATAAAGATTTCCGACTGGGTTGGAAGGAAGGTATCGACACCTCGAAACGACTCAATTTGTATCGCCAACAGTATTGCGGTTGTATCTACAGCGAGAAAGATCGGTTTTTCGAAGGCCCCTCGAAATAAGCATTCGCGTTTCCCCAGGCGTAAAGTGCCGGCACCCCGCCGGTTATTTTCCCGCCAGCGTTTTTCCCTTAAGTGGAACAAGTTTTCCCTTTTGTAACTTTTTATACCCCCCTTCACCACACCATCCGACCACGGTCATCGATATAAGTACCTATACATCCAGGGTTTATCCCCCGCACGGCCAAATGGCACATCACTTGATGTACCCATGATGTATCCGGGCCGTTAAACGGCTATCAGGGATGGGGTAAACGATGGCACGCGTATTAGGTGTTTACATATTCTTCTGGCTGGTATTGTCCGGGATACAGGTTTAACGCTTCTTTTTGGATGCTTCCCAGATGTCGTCCATCTCCGCCAGCGAAGCGGCTTCAAGCGATTGGCCTTTTTGTTTCAGGGTCTCTTCCACGAACTTGAATCTTTTGACAAACTTTGATGTCGCTTTCCACAGGGCGGTCTCGGGATGCACCTTAAGCGTTCGAGCCAAATTCACCATGGAAAACAGCAAGTCCCCGAATTCCTCGGAGACCGCCGAAGATTTTGGGTTTGCTTCCAGCACCTCTTGAAGCTCTTTGAGTTCCTCTTCGACCTTTTCCACCACTTCGTTGGGATCGGACCAGTCAAAGCCGACTTTCGACGCCCGTTGCCCCAACCGATACGCCCGCATCAAAGCCGGAAGCTGCTTCGGAACGCCGTCTAGAAGGGAAATATCGGCTTCTTGGGCGTATTCCTTCTCTTGGGCCTTGATCCGCTGCCACTGTGACCTCACCTCTTCGGCGCTGGATACCCGGCTTGTCTCCCCGAATACGTGAGGATGTCGCCTGACCATTTTGTCGATGATCCCTTGAATAACGTCTGCCATCGTGAAGGCCTCAGATTCCTCGAAGATCCGGGCCAGAAAGAAGACATGAAATAGCACATCTCCCAGTTCTTCGCATACGCCCGCGCGGTCGGCCGACTCGATGGATTCCAGAAGTTCATAAGCCTCCTCTACGAGGTGAGGGTGGATACTCTCAGGTGTCTGTTCGCGGTCCCACGGACACCCGTTTTCACCTCGAAGGCGTTTTACGAGTTCAAATAGTTGATCATAAAGGCTGCCGGACCCCAGAGACGCTACCACGATTCCTTCAACACTTTGATCTTATCTCGAAATTTCGTCTTTAGCTCAGCCGGTACGGCGGCCACGAGGGCTTCGGCAGTGGTGATCACATGGGGGGTGAGTCGCGAATATCGCAACAAAGGGGAATTTTTCGGTAGGAAAGCAGTCAAGGCGATCAGCAGCACGGACACGATGAGGACCGCCTTTACCACGGCAAAGGCGGCCCCCAAGACCCGGTCCGCCCAGCCCAGCGAAACCGCCTTAAAGATATGCTTGAGAATGACGCCGACCACTCCCACGATCAGCAATATGACCACAAAAATCAGGATGAAACCGACAATCGCCAGATAGGCGGGGTTGGAAATAAAGGAGGAGAACCAGCCTGAAACGAGGGGATAATAAGTGTACGCCCCGTAGAAGGCGATAAGAACGCCTACAATCGAGGTAATTTCTTTTATGATCCCGCGAAAAAGACCCCGGACCAGACAATAGCCTACGATCAAACAAATGGTTATATCT
>CAZHHS010000353.1:0-1767 GCA_964532395.1 uncultured Desulfobacterales bacterium
AGACGGCTGGTACAACATTTTGACTGGGGGTTGCTGGGGCTGACCTTGATCTTGGTCGGCGCCGGGATACTCACGCTTTACAGTGCGGTAAACGCCAGTGCCATCGCAGGCCGGGCTCCCGGTCCACCCGTATACTTGAAACAGTTGTACTGGTTTTTTCTCGGCCTGGTAGCCATGGTGGGGGCGTTTCTCTTCAACTATAAGTGGTTGTACCGATTTGGGGGGCTTATTTACACCGTCTGTATCGCCCTCCTTGTCTTGGTTCTGGTTGCGGGAAAAGAGGTGTCAGGCTCGCAAAGATGGTTGACCTTCGGGCCCGTATCGTTTCAGCCCTCGGAGATGTTGAAGATCGCGCTGCCCATCGTTTTGGCCAGGTATTTTTCGGACCAAGTCTCGGCCGAGGGATTCGAACTTCGGAATTTGTGGAAACCGATCTTTTGGAGTCTGTTGCCCTTTTTGTTGATCGCCAATCAGCCGGACCTGGGCACGGGTCTCGTGGTGCTGCTGATCGCCGGGTCGATGACCGTGTTCGTAAAGATCGAACGGCGTACCCTCATTTTTCTGGGAGGAATGGGGGGGGTGATGGCTTCCGTGGCTTGGTTTTTTTTAAAGGAGTACCAGAAGCAACGGATTGCCATTTTTGTGAATCCGGGGCAAGATCCCCTGGGCGCCGGGTACCATATCATTCAATCCAAGATCGCCGTCGGGTCGGGCATGTTGTGGGGGAAAGGGTTCCTGGAGGGGACTCAAAATGCCCTTTCCTTTCTTCCCGAACAGCATACGGATTTCATATTCTCCGTTCTGGCCGAAGAATGGGGGTTTTTGGGGTCTGCACTCTTTATTTTATTGTATATGGGGATCATCGTTTGGGGGCTGAGTATCGCCATCCGGTCCAAGGAACCCTTCGGTACCGTCCTGGCCGTGGGGATTACAAGCATGATGTTTTGGCAAGCGGTGATTAACGTCGGAATGGCCTTGGGATTGTTGCCGGTGGTAGGCGTTCCCTTGCCGCTGATCAGTTACGGCGGCTCTTCCCTCTTGGTAACCTTGATCGGGGTGGGGATCTTGTTGAATATCAGTATGCGGCGGTTTATGTTCAAGAGTTGATGGCGTCGTTATGGAAACATCTTGTCAAGTCAGCAGGAATAAGGAGAAACGGGTTGTGAAAAAGGCAAGCACGGACATTCAAACGTTTTTGGGTCCTGAAACGACATTGGAGGGGAAATTGGCGTTTGAGGGGACGGTGCGGCTGGACGGGCATTTCACCGGTACCATAGAAAGCAAGGAAGGGGTCGTGGTGGTGGGAGACGGTGCGGTGGTTCAGGCGGACATCCTGGTGCATACGGCGACCATCAGCGGTGAAGTCAGCGGCAATATCCGAGCCATTCATTGTATCGAATTACAGCCGCCCGCACGCGTTCACGGTGACCTTCACGCCCCCGTGGTGGTGATTGATGAGGGGGTGGTTTTTGAAGGCAACTGCACCATGAAGGTGGATGACGACTCGGGATCAAAGACCATAAACCTTTCCGAATGGCAAACCTGACGGCGTCGTAAAAAGCCGTTTAAGCCGCACCGCAGCTTCCTGTCAGCAACGAACTTGATTGACCGGTTGCGTAAGGTTCAGGACGGTCTCAGATTTTAATGCTGCTAAAACTCAGCCGTAAGAGTCCCTAAGTTTCGTTGCGGCCGGGTTTGTTAAATTAACCATGTGGATTTGCCAAGATATGTGGTGCCTGTTGAATGTCAAAGAAACAACGAAACCAA
>CAZHHS010000354.1:0-1764 GCA_964532395.1 uncultured Desulfobacterales bacterium
GAAAAGCAGGTATACGTTCCCGCCTTCGCCGTTGACTTGACACTTTCCCCAACCAACGTGAAATCATCCGACACCTATAGCACGCTGGCGGGTGGGCTGTCGGTAACGCAACCGTTTGAATCCGACCGCTCAGCCTATTTGATGCTGAGTGGTAAGGTGCGAAGGAACTTCGAAGAAAATGATTTTGATACGGACAATTTCTCTGTTCGTTTGGGCATGAATCTGGGACCGGAAAAAAAGCAGCTCCGGGTCGGCGTAAAAGGAGAACGAGCCTGGTTGGACAATGCCGAATATCGCAACACGCTGGGCGTGGACACCGAGTGGCGGTACCGGGTCAACCGGTATAATCAGTTAATCTTTTTCGGTCAGTATAATCAGATTCGTTACCCGGATCTGAGGGTCAATGACGTGGACCAACTGTTGGGCGGGATATCCTGGCTTCATGCCCTGGGTTCTCCCCAAAATTCTCTCGCTTACGTAAGTGCCTATGCGGGCAACGAGGAAGAAAAGGAAGGCCGGGCCGACGGTGGGAAAATCTTAGGCGGTCTGCGGCTGGGAGGGCAGGTCACCCTCCGAGAGAGCCTCGCTGTCTTTGCCAACGTGGGTGGGCAATATGGGGATTATGATGAGACCAACGCGGCTTTTCTGGAAGTGCGGGAAGATATGCAGTTTGATGTCAGGATGGGGCTCAGCTGGCAGCCGAAAGAAAACTGGACCCTCCGGCCCCAGATTGCCTACATCGAAAACGACTCCAATATCGCCATCTATGAATACGAGCGCACGGTTTGGTCTCTAACGTTGCGCCGTACCTTCCGGTAGGATTCACTCGATAATGAAATCCGGCCCTTGGGCGGAGAGGGTGGGATTTTGGTTCATCCGTTTTTTCTTTAAACTGTTCGGAAAAAGATGTACATGAATAAAGACATCGGAACAGTGTTTGGGCAGTGATATTTGCGCGAACCCTAAACCAGGAGGTAAGGCGATGGAAAAGGTGGTAACCCGGACCGGAACCGAGGTCGTAGTCAATGATTTTGTGAGAAGCGTTTATAATTGGATGGGTATCGGGCTGGCCCTGACCGGGTTGATAGCCCTTTATGTGTCAACCAATGAGACCGCAAGCGGGTTCATCCTGGGGAATCGAATTATATTCTTCGGGTTGATCATTGCGGAACTGGCGCTCGTGTTTTCCATCAGCGGAATGGTACACAAGATGCGGGCGAGTACGGCCACCGGGCTTTTTGTCTTATACGCGTCCCTTAACGGACTGACATTGTCGTTCATATTCCTGGCTTATACCCAGGCAAGTATCGTCCGCACCTTTTTCGTATGTTCGGGAACCTTTCTGGCGTGCAGTATCTATGGGTGGAAAACCCGCAGAGACCTGACCTCGTGGGGCGGTTTTCTGACTATGGGCTTGATCGGTATTATCATTGCTTCCCTGGTGAATCTATTCATCAGAAGCAGTGCTATGACCATGATCATCAGCTACATCGGCGTTCTCGTTTTTGTCGGTTTGACCGCTTACGATACCCAGAAACTTAAGCAGATGGCGGTTTCCCAGCCAACGGGACTTGATGGTGGGACCATACGAAAAGGGGCGATACTGGGCGCACTGTCTCTCTACCTCGATTTTATCAATCTCTTCCTGTTGTTGCTCCGCATTTTCGGCGAGGGGCGGGAATAATTAGGGGGACCTTACGGCCCAAAGGGCTTCCAACGAACTTGGCCAAACGTGTCCGACTTTTTGAAAACGTTACAGGTTCG
>CAZHHS010000355.1:0-1756 GCA_964532395.1 uncultured Desulfobacterales bacterium
TCGTCGCGTGGGCCTGGGGGTCACAATCGACGAGCAGGACCGTTTGATCCATTTGTGCCAAGCAGGATGACAAATTGATCGCCGTCGTCGTTTTTCCACACCCACCTTTTTGATTTGCAATCGCAATCGTTTTCATACTCCCTCCCTACTGATCTCTTCGCGAATTTGGCATGTCAGCCTAAAGAAGAATTCCGGCTATACCAGACCCACAGGGTGCAGTCAAGCAAACATATACTACATGTGCCATTTTTTTTTCACCGACACACAATTTATTGAAATGCGATTGGCGAAGAAGCGAAAGGTGTGTGTTTGCGCAGTGGCTATACGTTAAACCTGATATTCAGGACGTCTCCGTCTCGAACCACGTAGTCTTTTCCCTCCAACCGGAGTAAACCGAGTTCGGTCACCTTTTTGGCGGATCCACACCGGACCAGATCTTCGTATGACATACACTCTGCTTTTATAAACCCCCGGGCCAGGTCCGAGTGGACCGTATCCGCCGCTGCCAGCGCAGATTGCCCGGCTTGAATACTCCAAGCCCGGACCTCGTCGGCGCCTACCGTAAAAAAACTGATATAGCCCAACAGGCGGTAGGCAGCGCCGGACAGCCTGTCCCTGGCCGACGCTTCAATACCCATGTCTTGCATGAACAAAGCGATCTCCTCTTGATCGGTAAGCTGCGACAGCTCCATTTCGAACTGGCCGGCAAACTCGATTACCGGATATTGTTGCCCGATTTTTTCCAACAAGGCGTGATCTTTGCCGAAACGACCTTCATCGGAGTTCACCACCACCATCATCGGCTTTTGGGTAAGGAACTGGAACCCGCGGATCATCTTTTCAGACTCGCCATCGAGTGCCAGGGCGCGGATCGGCGTTTCGTTACTCAACGCCTCAACGATCGTTTGGAGTATGCGCTCTTCTTGTTCAAGCAGATTCGTCTTTTTTCCCCGTTGGTATGCCTTTTCAATTCGCTCCAGTCGCGTCTCCGCCACCACCAAATCCGAAATCAGGAGTTCCTCTTCCAGTTTTTCAAGATCGGTCCATGGCGTTGGCTCCCCCATCAGGGCATCGTAAAAATTACGCAATACCAAACAGACGGCATCGGTATTACGAATCAAGGCCATCGAAGTGCTCGGAAAGAGCCCCCCCCTGGCGGAACCTTGTGTCAAGCCAATGAAATCGATCAACTCAATGACCGCATATGTGGTCTTTTTCGGCTTATACATCTCGGCGAGGGTCGCCACGCGAGGATCACTCACCTCAAACATTCCGCGGTTCGGTTCCGAGTCGACGTTTACGTACGGGGTGACCGCCATGTCGGACTTTGTGAGCGCGTTAAACACCGTTGTTTTGCCCGAATTCGCCAATCCTACCAGCCCGATATTCACCCCGTCACCTCGTTTCCGTTTCTGCCTCGCATCTGCATCGTCTCATCAAGCCGCTTAATTCTTACCGCCGCGGCGCCTGACCGCGCAACCGACCGGTCATCCCAACTGAATCACCTCTCCTCGTCTCGGCACTGAAACCACGTAACCGTGCTCCGCCAGATGTCTGGAAAACGCCAGCGCCTGGTCTTCCTCTCCGTGGACCAAGGCAATTTTTTTAACCGCTAAGTTGGAGGCCTCCAAAAAATGGGTCATTTCGTTTCGGTCGCCGTGAGCGCTGAAACCGTCAATGGCCGCCACGTGAGCCCTCAAGGGATATTCTTTGTTTAAAAACCGCAACATCGGAGGCGGTCCCTTTCTGCCCGAAG
>CAZHHS010000356.1:0-1745 GCA_964532395.1 uncultured Desulfobacterales bacterium
AATACCAGAAGTAGGACCAGCAAGACGGCACTGACCACCAAGAAGCCCTTAAGAAATTTCACAAAAATCTGTTTCATTTATGGCACCGATCCGAAAGCATGTATTAGTATACCTTGAATTTGCACATTCATTCACTGAACCTGGTATCTCAACAATCTTTAAAGAAAACGGTCCCTTGGCTATCCTGTCAAAATCGTCTCGCCTACGTTTCCCAAGATGAACCGATAGACGACAAACAACAGTACAAACAAAACAACCGGAGCCCCAATGCAAAGGGCCGTAAACGAAGAAAACCCCCTGCGTCCCCGGGTTGTCTCCAATTCCTCTTCCGCTGGATAGGCCTCCGGGAACAAGTCCGTCTTTTCCAAAGACGGGAGGCTTACCGTGCTACCTGTGAGCAGCTTGAGATTGGATGTGCGTAGCTGTGCCAATAAAAAATCATCCCCCTCGTTGCAATAGCGGCCGGAGAACCCCATGGCCAGACACAAATAATAGACCTCTCTCACATCCCGTTGGTGGGGTCCGAGTTCATTTAATCGATCAAAAAAAATCTCACCGGCATCGGTCGTCTGATAATACAATCGCTGCAACTGCTCTGCTTGCCATTGACTTTTTGCGCTCCACTCCGAACCCAAAATCGCTTCATCGATCCAGGCACAAACTGCAAAACGAGCCAAATCGTAATCATCCGGAGAAATATCACCTTGCCTGCTCCGTTGCTCCGATTCAGCCATCAGGCGCTGGACGTCCCCTTTCACCTGCTCAAAAGAAGGTTGTTGAACGGACACATTTTTTAAAAAATAGGCCACATACGCCATGACATCGATAAAACAATCCGTTAGCCGCATATTAGTCGTTTCTCCCATCAAGCGGCGGCGTTATCTCCCCACCACCATCAGTTCAACCTTAAGATCTTCGGGGGCCGCATCCCAGTAAAGGGCGATGTTGTTCGCCTTCTGGACCTGACCCCACTGGTCACTGTTGTGATCGATTTGAAAATATACACCCCTGGCCCTTCGTGGCAATTCCTGTGGAGGCGCGGGCAAATGTTCCAGCCGAACCCCGGGAAGGGCGCGGGCAATAAGAATGGGCAGCGACTCCCTGGAGCCCAGCTTGGCGATTTTTTGCATCGCATCCAACACTGTTTTGGGATCTTCCGTTTCAAAAAGCAAATAGAATCGGTTTCGTCCCTCAAAAATGGCCGGGTTCAACTCGGCGGCATAATAGGTACCGTCAAACAACAGCTGCATGACATATTCGGGGCCGGCCGTGATTTCATCCAACAGGCGGATGATCAAGGCTTGCGCGGATGAGAAGCATTGCCATAACGCTTCATGATCATATGGGGGGGCCAAAGAAGCACCATCCGCCCCTTCACCCATCACGTTGACTCCCTGGGAAAAGGTGGAAAGCTCTCCGATAATCTGTTTTAAGAGCCCGTATACCGCCCAGGGATGTACTTGGGGGGATTGGCTGGCCTGAACCAGCAACGGCACATACCGGTTTAGCGACCTTAAGGCCAACAAATAGACCATATCTCTGGATCCGAACTCGGCCGTATGAATGCCACGATCCTGCTTGTACGATTCGAGCTGATAGGCCCGAGCGGCCAGTTGATCTCTGATCTCTTTAACCAGATCCAACAAAAACCCTGAATTGCTGATGGCCAGACACGGCGGCACAAATTTCTGACTCAAGACGACATCTTCGCCCGATCTCTCCAGCTGTCCCACCGGCAACAACAC
>CAZHHS010000357.1:0-1704 GCA_964532395.1 uncultured Desulfobacterales bacterium
CTTCTCCTCGTAGAACTCTAAAACATAAAGCTACACGTGATGGTGGTAACGGCGATTGCGATTAAGCTCAGCTCTCCGGGACCTGTTTTTTTTGTCCAGAAGCGTATCGGGTATAACAAACGCGTCTTTCGGCTTTATAAGTTCCGGACGATGGTAGAAAATGCCGAAAAGTCACAACAGGTACTGGAGAAGCTGAACGAAATGGACGGGCCCGTATTCAAGATTCAAGACGATCCGAGAATCACGCCGATCGGACGCTGGCTTCGTCGATTAAGTATTGACGAGTTACCTCAGCTTTATAATGTCATTCGAGGGGATATGAGCCTTGTCGGCCCCAGGCCGTTGCCGATCCGGGACTACAACGGTTTCGGCAAGGATTGGCAGCGTAGACGGTTTAGCGTAAGGCCGGGCCTGACATGTTTGTGGCAAATCAACGGGCGGAATAACACCACATTCGAAAATTGGATGAAGCTGGATCTCGAATATATAGACAATTGGAGTTTTTTGGGGGACATGAAGATCCTCCTTAAAACCGTACCCGCCGTATTCAACGGTGAGGGTGCGTCATAACCCGTCTTAACTTACCGTAAACCGCAGAGATTCACTGTGCAGTGCCGAACTCAGGCCGGGGATTTTTCCGGTCGAGACTGAAGGTTTTCTCTTCCTCATTTTCCCGGAAAAAGCCGTCATTGAATCCTTCAAGGTCGGTGTCACCGAAAGGCTTTCCCCAATCCATCTCTTCAGGCGGCACGGGGCTGGAAAATGGTTGTACCTCCCCCTCTGTCGCTGTCCAAGGCTCATCCGGCGATGCAAACTGCCCCTGAAAGGGTTTAACCGATGATTCCGGATTGTCCCCAAAAGGATTAAACGAACTATCCTGGGAATCAGATGTCTGAGACCCCTTATCCATTGCGGTCTCGGGGGCGGTCCGGGGACCGGCTTGGGTCGGTTCTTGGGTTGAAGCGCCTTCCTTTGACGCGTCCTGATTCAATGACGTTTTGTTCTCCACTCCATCGATAGGTTGGCTTATCTCCCTTGTCTTTTCGATACGTTGACGCGTGTCATCGTCCGGTTGAAGAAGAAGGACACTTACCGCTAATGCCACGGCCCCAAAAACGACATATGCCAGTATCTTCATGTTCTCACCTCACGTGAATCTGTTTGTTACTGCACTTATGACACCATCAATATTATAATAAGATAAACGACAATTGGCGAGCATTTTTTATACGAATTCGACGGAAGGCTCAATGACAGGTTTTGGCTTAAGTTTTGCAAAAATACCTTATATTTATTCCCCGTTTGAGCTTACTGGGCGATTGTACAAAAGTCTCAGTTTAAATCCGGCAAAATTCGATATATAGTAGATACAAACAAATGACGATAGAAATGGTAATGTTGATCAACTTGTAAAGTCCCCTATGCCGTCACTCCCGCGAAGCCCGTCCCGGACTCCGATCCGGGAGCGGGAGTCCAGAAGTACCTGAAAAACTGGATGAGCGCTTATGCTTCACTTCGTGTCCGGTTGCAGTTTATCCCGTACTCGATACGGGGCCGGAATGACGGAAAAGAGGAAAATCTGACTTCCAACGAACTTGATTTGTCTTTTTTGAGAAGGTCGTGCGCTGGGGCCGCTTCAAATTTCAATGCGCCTAAAACTCGGCCCCAAGAGACCCTAAATTCCGTTGGGGCTGTCTTTTCTGA
>CAZHHS010000358.1:0-1695 GCA_964532395.1 uncultured Desulfobacterales bacterium
GCAATGGTGCCGGTGGCCGCCACATGCAAGTGGGGTACCGCCCAAAAGTTACGCTTGACCCGTTTGAAGATGGACGCCAACGCCGTGTGATTCATGAGCAGGGTTGTTGGATCTCCATACGTCCGCCCTGGAGTTTCATGACACGTCCCGGTGCATCTTGCAGCAGCTGTCGGTCATGGGTGGCGACAATGACGGTGGTGCCCAACGCGTGGAGCTGTGCAAAGAGTTCAAAGACCAAGTCGGCGGTGGCCCCGTCAAGATTTCCGGTGGGTTCGTCCGCCAGAAGAATCGGAGGCTTGCCCACGGCGGCCCTGGCGACCGCTACCCGCTGTTGTTCCCCGCCGGACAATCCCGGGGGATAGGCCTGGCTGGCGTCCGCCAGCCCGACCATGCGCAAGACCTGACGCACCCGTTTGGGGATATATCGGCGGTCATGCCCCGCCGCTTCCAGAACCAAGGCGACGTTTTCATAGACCGTGTAGTGCTCAATGAGCCTAAAATCCTGAAACACGACGCCGATCTGTCGTCTCAGAAAGGGGATGCGTTTCCTCGGGATTCGCTGCAAATTGATCCCGTTTACGACAATGTACCCTTCCGAAACCGCCTCGTCCAGGAAGAGAAGCCGTAAGAAAGTCGTTTTCCCCGCCCCGCTGGCACCGGTAACAAAGACGAATTCATTTTTCATAACCGCCAGGTTGAGGTCGAGCAAGGTGGGGCGGGCGCCATAGTGTTTGAAAACATGAAAAAGTTCTATAACCGCGTCGCCGCCGTCTGCCGTGTCCCGTGCCATAACGCTAATCCGCCTCGGCCCCGATAGCCCGGTACAACGCGGCCTTAGACAAGTTGTAGCCGTTTAAGGCGTTGTAATAATTATTCTGTGTGCGGGTGAGCAATGTCCGGGCATCGATGACTTCCGTGGACGTGGCCACCTGCTCCCGGTAGCGTTCCTCGGTGATACGCAGATTTTCTTTGGCCTGTTCCACCGCCTTCTTTTGCGTGACGATGTTACGTTCGGCTTCCTTGAGGCTCAAATAGGCGTCTTTGACATCTTGCCGGATCCGGTCTTCGACGTTCTTCACTTCCAGTTCCGCCTGGGCCCGTTGCCGCAGTTTTTCCCGAACCCCGTAAACGGTCTTTCCCCATTCCCAAAAGGTCCAGGACGCCGTAACGCCGACATTCCACGCTTCTTTGTCGTAGATCCCGGTGCCGCCGTCGACGTCCGGCGAGTCTCCCGTCTTCACATAATTGGCTTCCAGGTTGACGGCGGGATAATAATCCCCCTTGGCCAGCTGGACCGCCTCTTGGCTGCGTTCCAACCCCAAGAGGGCACGCTTTTTTTCCGTGCGGTGGGCAAGGGCCAGATCGACGCAGGCCTGGTACGTTTTGTCGAAGGTGCCCGCCCGGCCGATATTTTCCAAGGAAACCGGGGCATCGATAGGACGTTGCAACAGGACATTGAAACGAGACTTGGCAAAGGTCACCCGGTTTCGGGCCACCACCAGATCGAGTTTGGCATTGGCCAACTCCACCTCCGATTCCAACAGATCGTTTCTGGGGATCAGCCCCACTTCGTAGAAGTCCTTGGCCTGTTCCAAGTGGGATGCAAGCTGTTCCACCGCTTGCGCCGCGACCATAGCCAGATTTTGTTCCTGCAATATGTTAAAGTAGGCTCCTTTGACCCGGTATACGAGATCC
>CAZHHS010000359.1:0-1682 GCA_964532395.1 uncultured Desulfobacterales bacterium
AAATGGCGGCCACCGGGGAGACCCCGGAAGCGATCGTGGAAAAACAGGGTCTGGTACAGATCACGGACACCGATGCCATTCGAGATACGGTGAAACAGGTTCTGGATGAGAATCCCAAAGAAGTGGCGGCCTATAGGGAAGGCAAGAAGAAACTGTTGGGGTTCTTTGTCGGCCAGGTGATGAAGGCCACTCAGGGAAAGGCCAACCCAAAGCTGGTCAACGAGATGTTGCGGGAGATCTTGGACACGTAACCGGAGACTGAAAAATGGTTGAAACCATCGCATGGAAAGACAATCAGGTTCTCATGATCGACCAGCGCAAATTGCCGCGGGTCGAACAGTATGTGGCTTGTAAGGGACATAGGTGCGTTAAGAAGGCGATACGGAATCTGGTGATCCGTGGCGCGCCGGCTATCGGCGTGGCGGCCGCCATGGGGGTTGCCCTGGGCGCCACCAAGATTCGAGCAAAGAAAACGGACCGCTTTCTGGCCCGGCTCGATGACATATGCGCCGACATGGCGGCGGCCCGACCAACGGCGGTCAATCTCGGCTGGGCGGTCAACCGGATGAGAAATCTGGCCGTCACCCATAAGGAGAAACCCGTCGATGACCTCAAGGCGTTACTGGTCGCCGAGGCGAAACGGGTCCTGGAAGAAGACGTCGCAATCAACCAGGCGATGGGCAAACACGGCCAGGCCTTACTCGACGACGATGCCACGGTGTTGACCCACTGTAACGCCGGGGCGTTGGCCACCGGGGGGTACGGCACCGCCTTGGGGGTGGTCCGGGCCGCCGTGGAGGCGGGTAAAGCGATCCGGGTCGTTGCAGATGAAACCCGGCCCTTTCTACAAGGGGCCCGACTGACGGCGTGGGAACTGATGGAAGACAAGATTCCGGTCACCGTGATTACCGACAATGCCGCAGGGTACTTGATGAAGGTGGGGCGAATCGACGCAGTGATCGTGGGGGCGGACCGGATCGCCGCCAACGGAGATGTGGCCAACAAGATCGGTACGTACATGGTGGCTGTTTTGGCCAAGACGCACCGTATACCCTTTTATGTGGCGGCCCCCATGTCGACCATAGACTTTGCGGCCCCGTCGGGGGCCGACATTCCCATCGAGAATCGGTCCGGAAAAGAGGTCACGCACCTTCAGGGACGGGCGCATGCGCCGGAGGGAGCCTTGGCGGAAAATCCCGCCTTCGATGTGACGCCCAACCGGTACGTGTCGGCCATCGTCACCGAAAGGGGGGTGGCCCGCGCGCCTTTCAAAAAAGGGCTGGCAGCGCTTGCCAAGGGTGCGGTTTTCTAGGGAGTGGAGGGGCGTAGTCTGAGTCACAGGCATTGGGGCGACTTCAGATTTCCATGCCCCTAAAACTCGGCCTCAAGAGACCCTAAATCCCGTTGGGGCTGTTTTTTCTAAGTTTGTTATCTGCGTCTTGCAATGTGCGGGGTGCATGCGACGTCCACCCCGCCAACGGAATCAAGGGTCTCTAAAGGCCTCAAACAGTTAGGTTCATTGAAATCCGAAGCCGCCCCAATGCAGGACTCTCTCAAACAGGACAAATCCGGCACACTGTAGCTTTGTGAGCAAACACCATGATTAAGGGATTTACTGAAACCGCCAACCCGGTCCGGCCGGGGGAAAACTGTGCCACGGTCTTTTTGCCCTACTGCAATTT
>CAZHHS010000360.1:0-1678 GCA_964532395.1 uncultured Desulfobacterales bacterium
TCCCCTTCGCCCTTCTCTCCGGCGGTGCATTGGCGATTTACCTGGGGTTTGATGAAGTAAAAGACACGTGGAAGAGCAAAGAAGATAACTTTGCCCCGACCGAGTCGAATGAGGTAGAGACATACAAAAAGGAAGTCGAAGACCTCAAGAAGGAAGTAGAAGAGCTCAAGAGCGAAAAAGCCGAAAAGAAATCGAAGAAGTAGTATATGGAAAGGGTGGGATTTAACGCCCCCTTTCCTTCAAATAGGCAAGAGCGAACGACGAAAAGGCCTCACCCGTTACGGTGGGGCTTTTTTCTAGGTTGCCGTGTTCAAAGTGCGGACGGACAAGGTCGCCGGTGCCCACCGATTGTCGGTCCAGTCCGTCAAGTGCTCGACAAGGCCTGAATCCACCTAACATCTTCCAGTTTTTCGGGCGGTGGATCCGGGAAGGCGAGCCGACCGGTTGTTGCGGCCTACCGGTACAGAAAGACGGCCTTTCTCATCTCGTCAAACGTGTTCAGGCCCTCTTCCCAGTCCCTTTCCAGAGTATGCAGTGACCCGTTGCGCTCAATGGTTTCTCGTACCGACCGGTCTCCCGTAATCAGATCGAAGGGACGCTTTTCATATTCAAATTCGTATGGCGGCGGTTTCCACGCCATGCGTTCAGGATACAGGTGGTAGACGGCTTTCAGGACGGCCAGAGCGCTTATGTAGGGACGGTACTGATGCCGGTCAAGGACGTGAAGTTGAAACCCGTAACAGAGTGATGCCCGCCACTTGTTGGATGTGGGCTCAAAGGCGACCGGGCGCAGGTGAATGCCGGCGAGATACCGGTTTTCCAGCGTTTGTTCGATCTTTTCGGTGCTGATAAAGGGCGCGCCGAATATTTCGAAGGGCTGGGTGGTGCCTCGGCCTTCGGAAACATTGGTGCCCTCCCAGATGACCTGTCCCGGGTAGACGGTGGCCGCCTCCGGTGTGGGCAGATTGGGAGAGGGAGGAATCCAGGGGAGGCCGGTTTCTGAAAAATACCAGTGACGCTGCCAGCCCCGCATCCGTACGATTTCCAGATCGCAACCGATTTCGAACACCGTGTTAAACAGGCGTGCCAGCTCGCCGATGGTCAACCCATGGCGGATGGGAATCGGATACATACCCACAAAGGACGTCAGATCGGTCCGGACCAGGTTTCCCTCCACCATCGTTCCGCCGATCGGGTTGGGGCGATCGAGTACCACCACCTGTTTGCCCTGTCGGGCGGCCGCTTGCATGCACAAAGCCATCGTGTAGATGAAGGTATAAACGCGGGTTCCCACGTCTTGAAGGTCGACGATCAAGGTGTCAATACGGTCCAACATGGATGGCGTCGGCTGCCGGGTCTCACCGTAAAGGCTGAATATCGGGATGTTCAACACCGGGTCCATCCCGTCTGCGGACAGGATCATATTGTCTTGCTTCTCGGCGAAAAACCCATGTTGCGGGCTGAACAAGACGGTGAGTTGTCCGGGAAAGCGGTGATCGATGAGGTGACGACTATGGCGGAACCGGGAATCAACGGAAGCCGGGTTGGCCAGAAGTCCCAGCCGTTTGCCCACCAGATAGGCGGGGGGCTCGGCGTAGAGGCGTTCGATGCCTGTCTGCACGACTTTCAATCGGTTGACGGCTCCTGGGAAATAATTTCTCCGTTTTTCGCGGGTGAC
>CAZHHS010000361.1:0-1661 GCA_964532395.1 uncultured Desulfobacterales bacterium
TGACAAATGAATCCAATGCAACATGCTGAAAATGGATTAGAATATCATACCAATATTATTCCACAACATGCCGGTTCAACACCATTTACCCGCCTGCCTGTGCGTGTCCGAACGCAGACAGGTCCGCCATTTCACCGAACAAACAGGCGCGATTATGCGTGCAAATAGAAATAACATATGCCCCGACCTGCGAATAATCGTAGGGGCGAATAATTATTCGCCCCTACATGGCAAATTGCGGGGGTAACGATGAATATTAACAAAAGATACATTGTAGATGAGAAGGGCAATCCGACAGAGGTCATCATTCCTTTGGATGATTACAGAAAGATGAAGGAACTCTTGGGGTGGGATCTTGATGACGAAACCATCAAGCAACTCCGCAAGGCCAAGAATGACCGAAGCAAAGGCAATAAAGAGGCTTATGTGGATCCGGCTTCTATCTGCGTTGACGTAGCGTTTCTTCCAAAACGGCCAGTCGAAGTTTGTCTTCAGGCTTTGTCGAATCCCGCTTGAGTTCAGCCAGCGTTTCGAGGTTCAGGACATGCACGGTTCCACCTCTGAACGTGACGTTCCCTGCGTGGGCGATAAGGTCTTCGTAGGTCTTTTTTTCTTCGATAGCCCCCAAAACGTCCAGGGGCCCCAGGCGGGTTGTGAAGAGTGCGTGACCGGGCCCCGAGATATCTCGTTCTTTCGGCTCTATGATCTTTTTGTCGGGGTGGCGATGAACTGCCTCGACCGATCTGAGAAACGCAAGGAGTTTGGAAATGTTTTCCCGGGAACGCTCATGGACAATATCGATATCCATGGTTGTAACGGGTGCCCCCTGGACAACCGCTGCCAGACCGCCGACCAGGATAAACCGGATATCCGCTGCAATGAGGCCCTCAAGCAGGGCGCTCAGATCGATATTGGGCATCTTGTTGTTCCCGGCAGGCATGTCTCATCTCCGCAATGACGCGGGCTGCGGTGTCATTGGCGTGAACCCGTTCTTCCGGTGACATCTTCAAAAACGCCGCCACCAAGTTTTTATCGACATCCGACAGGGTCGCCGATTCCGTTTCCTCAACCATCGTTCTCTTGAACCTCCGTAGCGGGTGCTACCGCTCATGCGGTGGTTTTACGGAACCATTTTTCCGTCTACATTGCCCCTTATTAACATGTTTCGGCTCGACCGACAAGGAGGGGCCCGACCGGCAAAACCCAACCCATCGGGGTCGGAATATTTGGTGAACATGATCGATACCGATAGCGACGCCGAACCGAAGCCGTTAATCGGGTGTGGTGGGCAGCCGGAATTCCCAAGGGGCCCCGTTGTAGGGGCGAAAAATTTTTCGCCCCTACTTGATTCCCCTGGCATTGGATTGACAAAAAACGTCGGGATGTTAATAAGATTGCAAAAAGATGGAAAAGTTGCCGGAGGTTGCCATGCTGGATTTAAACCCTCAAGTCATTAAAAAAAACGGCAAAAAGGAATTCGTAATTCTTCCTTACGAAGAATTCGTGAGAATTCAAGAACAGCTGGAAGACTATGAAGATCTTCAGATTCTTCGCCAAGCCACAGAAAAAGAACGTGAAGACCCTACGATTGGCTTAGAGGAAGCCAAAAGAAAATTGGACCTTGACTAGGGGCACGCGCAAAAATAACTTCACATATATGA
>CAZHHS010000362.1:0-1655 GCA_964532395.1 uncultured Desulfobacterales bacterium
AGTAACAACGGAACCAAGGGACTCTAACGGCTTCAAACAGTTAGCCCCATTGAAACCTGAAACCGTCCTGAACCTGTTACGTTTTCAAAGAGTCGATTAAGTTTGGTTAAGTTCGTTGGAAGCCATATGTCGTCAGGTACGGATTTTATGACTTGACGACCTATCCTAATTGGTGTATAGGACACAACGCGACAAGAGGGAAAAGATATCTGCTAGATCTTTTTCATAATTGGAAAATACCAGAAAGGAGGAGTCGGTTCATGTTTACCCCATCAGTGGACAAAGACAAATGCACAGGATGCGGAGAGTGCGTCGAGGTGTGTCCCGTAGAGGTCTTCGAGATGCAAGACGAGAAATCCGAGCCGGTAAACGCGGAAGAATGCCTGGGATGTGAGAGCTGCATCGAGGTTTGCGAAGCCGGAGCAATCACCGTAGAAGAAACATAATCTTCGAATACGCCGTTTCAAAAAACCTTCTGTTTATGCACCCCCTCCCCGCGTGAGTGGGAGGGGGTTAATTGCTTTTTGGGGAGGACGGCCGACCCCGGAACGCCTTCCGCCCGGTTGTCGCTTTGGCTTGCGGTCCGTTGCCTCTACAGACCGCAAATCCCCGCCTCGGACGTTCAGCGATTCACACCTTTTCCCCGGAGGTCCCTTGATGTACGACGGGGCGACTTCTTGCAACCACTCAGACGAAAATAATCCCATATCGCATTGAGAGCCACGCAGAGATGTTTGGCCACGGAGGAAAATCATGATACGGACAATAGGGGTAATAGGAGCAGGGCAAATGGGTGCGGGAATCGCCCAGGTTGCCGCCATGAGCGGATTTTCGGTCCTCCTTAACGACGTGAAGGACACCTTCTTGGAAGGCGGAATGGCGCGTATCAAAAAGGGCCTTTCCAGCCTTGTGAAGAAGGAACGAATGGGGGAAGACCAGAAATCGGAAACACTGGAACGGATTACCACCACCTTGGACATCCAGGATTTCGGCCGTGCCGATTTTTGTATAGAAGCCGTCATTGAAGCCGAGCCGCTTAAGTTTGACGTCTTCGCACAGCTGGACGCCGTGTGTGATCCTCGAGCCATTCTCGCCACTAACACCTCGTCAATTCCAATCACCCGTATCGCCTCGGCAACCGAGCGGCCACATCAGGTAATCGGAATGCATTTTATGAACCCCGTCCCGATCATGAAATTGGTAGAAATCATTCGGGGGTTTACAACTTCGGATGAAACCTTTCAGACCACCCGGGACCTGGCGGAAAGCCTAAAGAAGACCCCGGTAGCAGCAAATGATTATCCGGGTTTTATCTCCAACCGAATCCTGATGCCCATGATCAACGAGGCGGTCTTTGCCCTATATGAAGGCGTGGGAACGGCCGAGGATATCGACGGCGTTATGAAGTTGGGCATGAATCATCCCATGGGCCCCTTGGCTCTGGCCGACCTCATCGGTCTGGATACATGTCTGTCCATCATGGAGGTCCTTCAAAACGGCTTCGGCGATCCAAAATATCGGCCTTGTCCACTACTGAAAAAATATGTGGAGGCGGGAACCCTGGGACGAAAAACCGGGAAGGGCTTTTATACTTACTAGGAGCCCCAACGGAATTTAGGGTCTCTTGGGGCCGAGTTTTAGGCGCGTTGAAATTT
>CAZHHS010000363.1:0-1643 GCA_964532395.1 uncultured Desulfobacterales bacterium
GGTTGTTGGTGAGGTGATAGAGCTTATTATAAAAAAAAGCCATCCGCAGATTACTCAGATTCTCACAGATTATAAAGAATGAAGACGGATGTCTCGGTCCGCCGGGGTCATTGACAAGTTGGAGTGAATTGGATATAGGTCAGGAAGTTGTTTTCCGCTCTCCAAATGCAGGCGATTTAATAAAAGGGCTTGGGGTGGATACCCTTGCACAAAAACGGTAGGGACCCAAGGAGTTTCAGGATTATCGGTGCTGCGATGGAAGTCCACCGTGAGCTGGGTTGTGGTTTTCTAGAGGCAGTTTATCAAGAGGCACTTGAAAAGGAGTTCAGTGCTCAAGGTATCCCACATGAATCCCAACCCTTGTTGAAGATCTTTTATAAGTCGGCCCCTCTAACTAAGACATATCAGGCCGACTTCCTTTGTTTTGGTGAAATAATTCTTGAAATCAAGGCACTTGCTCACATATCCGGACAAGACCACGCCCAGCTTATCAATTACCTAAAGGCAAGTAGCTTGAGAATTGGCCTTCTGCTCAATTTCGGCGCAAAATCCCTCGAATATAAGCGCTTCATCTACGAACAGAAATAAGCTGTTGTCTTATAATCTGCGAAAATCTGCGCAATCTGCGGATCGGTTCACGGTCCACCGTTCTCAGTCCACGGCCACGCGCTGCGCGGCCCCTAAGGCAAATATGTCTTTAATTCCGCCGACGCCGCCAACGCAAAGGGATCCGTAATCTTTCGCGCCGCATCGACCGATTGATCTTCAGAAAGGGGCATCACCACTCTGACCAGGGCGCCGTCGGTGCGCCGCCGGAACAACCCGTCCCACACCATGTAAAACTTGGCGGCAAACTCGTTGGTGAAATTCCGCCCCCGCCCCTGGTACCAAAAATAGACGAGTTGTCTCAAGCCGCCGCGGGTGATCACCAGTTCATTCAGTTCCAGGGATGACGCCTTTTCTCGACTCGTGTCAGACGGTGTGAGCTGTCGAACTCGGTTTTTCTCAATCACCCATCCGGCCCCGGGGAGACAAAGACGGGGAGAGTGCACAAACTCTCCCCCCTTTTTTTGATACTCGTAATAAGCCACATAGAAATTGACGGGCGGAACGCCTCCCTTTTGATAATCGATCAGGATATAGTCCTGGGCCCCCACCCGCTCCCAGATTTCGGGGTCCATCGTTTCCAGTGTTCCCGTATAGCCCCTAAATGTCAACGGAAACGCCGTCAACTCTTTTTCGAGCGGCACGGGCGGTACGTCGCCCAAAGACCCCACAACGGCCGGCGTCGACAACACCATGGCGGCAGCCAAGACAACCAACCCCCAACTGATTTTCTTCCGGGAAGGGGAAGGGACATCCGGCGAATCGAACCCCTTTTGTCTCTCTTTCCCGGATCCAAGATCCGGCAAGAACTTCAAGACCAGGTTCACCAATGCAAACAAACCGAGACAAACGAGAAAGACGAGCCAGCCCGAAAAGGAATGAAAGAACCCCTGGGCCGCTTCCTCCCCCCAATACATTCCGATGACACCGGTTCCGGCAATGCGAAATACATTAGCGACAATAGAAATAGGAATCGTGGCCAGAATTAGGACAATGCGTTTCCAAAGGATCTTCTGGAGAAAATAGGAAAAAAGCAC
>CAZHHS010000364.1:0-1610 GCA_964532395.1 uncultured Desulfobacterales bacterium
TCGCGTCCCCTCCTTGCGAACCATTCCGTTTATTACAAGCTAAGTTCGTTGGAAGTGAGTTTTTCCTCTTTTCCGTCATTTCCCGTGATCCGCGGTCCTGCATGACGATTGGAAGACTTTTACGACGCCATCAATATTGAAACATGCCGTTTTCATAAACCGTCACCGTCTCTCCGGTCTTCAGGTGAGCCGTAACCCGCTTCTTTTCCGTGTTGACCAGATCCCAGTGAAGGGCGGAGTCGTTGAAGCCCAAGGCCTCTTTCCGTTTCGAGGTCAACTTCTGGGGATCGCCGTCATAGGTATCGGAATACGAGGCGCCCACGGCGATATGACAGTTGCCCTGTCGGCCGCCGAAGTTTTCGTCATAGAGTGTATTGGCCATAAACCGATTGATTTTCGAAAATCGCTTGTCGGTCAGGGAAAACTCTCCCACCCGGCAGGCCCCTTTATCCATGGCCAGTTGTTTGGCCACAAACTCCCGGCCCCGTTTGGCCGCCACGCCGACGGCCCGGCCGTTCTTGAACGTCAGTTTGACCCCTTCAACATAACGGCCGTTTCGAAAGGAGGGCTGATCGGCGAAATAGACCCCCTCGGTGCCCCGCCAGTCGGGGGAGAGAAAGAGTTCAAAACTCGGAATATTGTGCCCGGAAATGCCGATCCATTTTCGTTGTT
This sequence comes from uncultured Desulfobacterales bacterium, assembly GCA_964532395.1. Taxonomy (GTDB): domain Bacteria; phylum Desulfobacterota; class Desulfobacteria; order Desulfobacterales. The sequence continues at coordinate 673 of CAZHHS010000364.1, forward strand.
TTCCGGGAACGATTGTTAGATCCGTCTGCTTGGAGGTGATGTGAAAATGCGCAACATCCATACCGTTCAGCCACTGCTTGGCCGTCCGCGCCTGCCGGAAGGTCTTCTGCCAGACTTTGACCGGGTCGCTCTGATCCAGATAACAGGCTTTGACGATCTGGTTCTTGTATTGTCGCACCGTCAGCTGGGCCTGTTCGGCCAGCGCCGGAGTCGGATACAGACATAGGGTCCATCCAAATTCCCCCCGGTCTTCCCGCCGATCCAGGATGTCCCGTAGCACCTTTCTGGAAACGGCCACCTTCCCCAGTTTCCGGGGGTCCGTATCGCTCAGGTGGGTCAATGATTCCGGCGCATGCAGATATATACTGCCGTGAATCTGCTCACACACCACTTTTTCACCGGGGCCTTGAAACACCAGCTGCTTGGCATTGGCCGTTTTAAAAAAGCACCGTTCCATCCGGGCGGTCATCCCACACCGGACCACCACATTAAACCCCGCGGCCAAAAGCCGGGCGTAGACCACCTCGGCCAGAGACACGGCCGGCGGATCATACCTGAGCAAAACGATGTCTCCTTTCTTGAACGACCCGGAACGGGCGGTCTTCATCCCCCAGAGCAACACGCGTGCATATTTTTCCATCTGATCGGTGGTGAACATATCGACTATACGCCTCCTCTCTTCCGGTTCATCCGCCCGGAATGATCCGTGCGCTTGAGGCCCGTCAAAACCCAAACGAATGGGCCCATTATCACGACGCCCATCTTTCCCTTACCGCAATTGCCCACTTTGCGCAACCGTTGCCGCTTTGCCTTCGGCCACGAAGTTCTTACCGGTTGTTTGGAGACGAGCACTTTGCATAAGATCTTCTCGCTCCCTGCATCGACTTTTTGAAAACGTGACAGGTTCGGGACGGTTTCAGATTTCAATGGGGCTAACT
>CAZHHS010000365.1:0-1605 GCA_964532395.1 uncultured Desulfobacterales bacterium
ATACTGGGGACGTCTATGAAATTATGCTTTATGTAAAAGCATGGATCTGATATACGGCAAATTATGCCAAGAAAATCGAGAGTAGATGCGGCGGGTGCATTGCACCATGTCATCGTGAGGGGGATAGAGCGGAGGAAGGTTTTTAGATCCGATTACGATCGAGAGAATATTGTGAGTCGTCTGGGCAAATTGATACCGGAGACGGGTATGGATTGTTTTGCCTGGGCGCTCATTCCCAACCATTTTCATTTGTTGTTGAGGACCGGCTCGGTTCCTATTTCCGTTTTTATGAGTCGGTTGCTCACCGGATATGCGGGATGGTTCAATAGAAAATACAAAAGGCACGGACAGCTTTTCCAAAACCGATACAAATCGTTTCTATGCCAGGAAGACGCCTACTTGAAGGAATTGGTCCGTTACATCCATTTAAACCCTCTGAGGGCCGGGATGGTTTCGGATATGAATGAATTGGACAATTATCCTTGGTGCGGGCACGGTGTTTTAATGGGAAATACCGAACAGGCCTGGCAAAATGTTGACTATGTGTACGGTATTTTTTCAGATGAGAAGGCATTGGCCCGCAGAAGATATCGGGCTTTTGTGAAAAAGGGGGTTAATGAAGGCAGGCGGTCCGATCTGACCGGGGGCGGATTGTTGAGAAGTTACGGCGGCTGGGCGGAGCTTAGGGAGCTTCGCAAAGCGGGTATTCGCGTCAAAGGAGATGAGCGCATTTTAGGCGATAGTGACTTCGTAGAAAATGTGCTTAAGGCGGCCGACGAAACCCTTGAACGAACATATAGATTAAGAGCCAAGAAATACGACTTTGATCGCGTAGTGGAGCGGGTTGCCGAAGTACTGGCCATGGAGACCGAAGAAGTAACGGCCCCCGGCAAAATACCGACCAGGGTTAAAGCCAGGGCATTACTGTGTTTTTGGTCTCACCGCGAACTTGGTATGACTACGGTTGAAATCGCGAGGAAGTTGAACATTTGCCAATCAGCGGCGAGTCGTTTATCCATGCGTGGTGGAAAGATCGCCAGCGAGCACGGTTTTGAGTTGGTTGACAAGAAGAGGATGAAAACATAGGTGTCCCGAAACAGCAGTGAGACAAGGCATGACATAACATCCCCGCTTCAGACTGACCGGCGTTTCGCTGCCGCTACACGCCTGTACGTGAGCAGACCTGTTCGAATATTTAGACAATTGATTTCATTGCCCTTATATTCATTATATTGTATTTTAGTGGTGAAAATTAGCGAGGAAGGGGTGAAAAATGGAAAACAAGGTAACCACCAAAGATGACCTAATTAAACGTATTCTGGAACAACGGGAACAGCTTTCATCTCTTGGCGTCAAAAGTATAGGCTTATTTGGGTCCTTTGTACGAGGAGATCAGACATCATCAAGCGATATCGATATCCTAGTGGAATTTACCCCTGAAAAACATACCTTTGACAATTTCATGGATGTTTCTTTCCTTCTTGAAGAAACTTTGGAACGAAAAGTCGAAGTTGTTACTCCGGAAGGTCTCAGTCCGCACATCGGCCCCCATATTTTAAAGGAGGTAGAGCGTGTCCCTGTCGCCGCCTGAATACATCCGCCACA
>CAZHHS010000366.1:0-1581 GCA_964532395.1 uncultured Desulfobacterales bacterium
CTATCCGTGTAGGCCCTCGTTCAACGAAATTCCTTCCCGCACCTTCCTGCATATGGCGGCTGTAGACTCCCGTGTTGGAGGCAGTCGGGTTGAAATAGGGGTGCGAAACTTGAGTAATGTCTTTCGATTTTTCGGGCGGTGGATTTGGGAGCGGAAAAACGTTTGACAACACTGGAAGATCGGTATACTTTGTTAGCCGACAGCGGTAAGCGGGCATAGCTCAGCTGGCAGAGTACAAGCTTCCCAAGCTTGGTGTCGCGGGTTCGAATCCCGTTGCCCGCTCCAGTTTGTTTTGGTTATAATGTGCCCCTTTCCCTTTTTAAGGCGTGCCGTGAGTGGTTGGGCAACGCGGCATCGGCTTTGATTAGTGGAATTAATACTAATCTGTGCCTTTTTTGTATAGAGACTCAATAAGCGCAGCCTTATTGGGGTGTGCATATGGTGCGGGAAACGGGCGATAGCCCGTTTTTTTTGTACGTATTGCCGGGGGTGACTCGGCTGTATGGGATCTTTGCCAGGGGCTGGAAATGTTGGAAAACGACAAGGGTAGGCATGGCCGTGGGGTTTCCTTATGGACACACGGGATGCACAAGTAATTGACGAAGTGGAAAGGCTGGCCGGACCGGTGGTTGCGTCGCAAGGCATTACACTGGTCGATGTCGTGTATCGAAGAGAACCTTCAGGCAGAACGCTGCGGTTGATAGTCGATAAGGTGGGCGGTGTTTCGCTCGAAGAGTGTGCGAGTATCAGCACCGAGCTGGCGGATTTGTTGGATGTAAAGTCTCAGATACACGGTCCGTATAATATGGAAGTGTCGTCCCCCGGTCTTGATTTTCGCCTGACCAAGCCAGGGCATTTTCGACATTTCGAGGGGCGACGGGTGGCCGTTTGGGTCCGGTCTCCGGTTGACGGGAAAAAATTTTTTGAGGGTGTTTTGCAGTCCTTTTCCGAGGGAGGGGTTGTTACCGTTGCCGTCGGCGAGGAGGTCATCGCTGTTTCTTTTGATAATGTCGCCAAGGCGCGGCTGAATGACTAAGCTGAATGACTGAATTGGCGCGGTTCCCGGAAGCCGCGGTTGGCATGCGGATAATGGCTGGTGGATCTTGTAAAACCGTCTCAAAGTGCTGTTGAGGTGTGAAAGATGTTTGAGTCAGATATAAAAAGAGTTGTAGAGCAGGTTAGCCGGGATAAGGGTATTGACAGGGAGGTCCTCATCCGAACGATGGAGGAGGCCCTAAAATCGGCGGCCCGAAAGAAATTCGGGGTCAATGTAGAGATCGAGGTCCAGTATAATGAGGAACTGGGTGAAATTGAGGTCTTCCAGTTCAAAGATGTGGTAGCGGAGGTTACGGATCCGGATCTGGAAATCAGCCTTGAAGAGGGTCGAAAACTTGACCCGGGATGTGAGGAAGGGGACAGCCTTGGGACCAAGATGGACGCCACGACCTTTGGCAGGATTGCAGCACAATCGGCCAAGCAGGTCATCATTCAAAAGATGAAGGACGCCGAGCGAGACGTGGTCTATGATGCCTTTGTCGATCGTAAGGGCGAGATCATCAACGGTATCGTCCAACGGATGGA
>CAZHHS010000367.1:0-1574 GCA_964532395.1 uncultured Desulfobacterales bacterium
ACCGGTACAAAGCACCACGGGTTTTCTTACAAACAATCAACCGGCCCGTCTGGAGGCCGCCGCCCGAGGACCGCGTGCTTGCACCGGGTCTTCGGCCGCCGTTGCATCGCCCGAAACCACATGGTCGATTTCCACCGAGGCTTCCGCCATATCGCTCCAAAACTGGGGTGCCGCCTCCGGGTCGACACCGATCAGGGCCAAAATGCCATCATCCTGGCTCTGAACCAGGTGTTCCAGTCCGCACCCGAATCCGAGGGCCGTTGCGGCTTTATTGGCAACATAGACCGCGGCAGCGACATCCTGGTGCTCCGTGGCCCGGGACGGGGAGTGGTGACAGCCGATACCGGTGGTCACCTCCGGCGGAAATCGCCACCGTTTGGCCAGCATCATACCCAGTTGTTCGTGATCCATGCCAATGATTTGACGCTCCGCCTCGAGGAGAGACAATCCCTTTCGGCTCATCAATATCAAGACAGCATCGATGGCGGTCTTTACGTAATAACTCATCACCGCCTTGCCGATATCATGAAGCAACCCCGCCGTATAGACGGTCAACTCCCGTTTATCGCCCAAGCGCTTCGCCGCCCGTTCCGCCAAAATAGCCGTCGCCACACTGTGTTTCCATAACTGGCCTTCTCTTAAATCATAGCCTGAAATCTCGGACTGAAAGTATCGGGCCGCACAAGCGGTCATGACGATGCGGGTCAGCTGTTCGTCTCCCAGTACCACGATGGCGTCTCGCAATGAGTTGACGGCATGTCTCCGGGCATAAAACGCCGACCGGCTCAAGGCCAGAACCTTGGAGGCGATGGCCTGATCATACTGAATGACCGCCTCCACTTCAGCCACCGGCGCCATTCTTCGGAGAAGGGATGTCACCTTCCAGATAACGCTCGGGAAGGGAGGCAACTTCTCCGCCGCCTTCAGCAGCTCTTGTTTGGGAACGCAGGCGGTGACGCCCGGATTCTCTTCTACTTTCCTTTTCATCGGAAAATCTTACGGCCTGTTCGGGTTCTTTGCCGCGACGACCCCAACGGCGCAATCGCCCGCGGTCGCCCCATTAACCGAACGCCCCGATCGCTTCACTGGTCAGTACGGGGGGCAGTTCATAGTAGATGTTGGAATCATTCACCGTGGGGACCATGTTGCGTTCCTCTTGAATGCAACGATAGGAACAGGCATCACAACACCACCGTCTCCATTTGTTAAAAACGGCATGATCCAGGCAGTCCCCGTAATGCGTGCAGAACAGGTTTCTTTCGCCGTGCTTGCAGATTGGGTTCGGAGTCGACTCCATCATTCCTCCTCTACGCTATAGGGTTACAGGATTCTGACGATGATCCTTTCGACCCTGAAATTAGCATAAACCATGCCAGAGGTGGGGATCCCGGCGGGGGTTTAGGACGGCTTCAGATATTTTGTCAGGTAACGCCTGCCGGCGTAACCTGACCTACGTTTCTCGTCTCCAAAAACCGGTAAAAACGTCGTTGCCGACAGGAAACCGCGGGGCGAGCTTAAACGGCTTCCAACGAACTTAGCCAAACGTGTCCGACTTTTTGAAAACGTTACAGGTT
>CAZHHS010000368.1:0-1570 GCA_964532395.1 uncultured Desulfobacterales bacterium
GCACCTGAAACCCGGCATAGTCAAAAGATATGGAGACCTGGGGTTCATAATAGTAGCCCATGGCGGCCGTCAAGGCAGAGACAAACGCCTCGGCGCTGGATGTTTCGATGGTGACCTCTTGTTGCGTTCCATTTTCGGCAAGGCCTGACGTCTGCCCTTCTTCATCCGTGTCACTTGCAATGTCGATGACATGTATATTCTTTTGTGCAAGATAAACGACGACAGAACGGGCGGTCTTTTCCTTGGGATCATCAACGAGGGTAACGGCATAGTACGCCGGGCCTTCATCTGTAGCAGAATGTATAGGAAGGACCCAGTCTCCGCCCAGGATGGCCTGAATTCCATCATCAAACAACGGGGTAACAGCAGTCTGACTTACCCTATCCCCGAACGCGGCCTCAAAAAAGTCATCCAAAACCGCCCGGCCGGTCGCCCTTATCTCTTCCCTCATCACTACCAAGTTTTTCCATGCGGTTCGGATTGTTTCTTCCAAGGTTTCCGGTAAGTCGGCAACCGTCTCAAAAAGGACATGTCGGCCGTCCCTAAGTTCCATCACCGGAAACAGAGAAAGATCCAAAGGCACATCTTCGCCCTCTTTGCCCGGAAAATAACAATACCCTGAGGAAAGCAGGCGCCCGCCCATCCGTTTCGCTACGATTGACACGAGATCATGCCATTCCGGTTTGGCCACAGGAACCGTAGGGGGGAGGTCAGCCGGTGCCTCGCGCTGGGCATTGACGGGACCTTCGGGTCCGAGCATTTGCCGCTCAGCGGACCCTGCAACTGCATCCGTCAAGCCCTTTCCAGGCTCCACCCCGTCTTTCGTATCTTTTTGATCCGGCTGTTCCGATGCGCCTACCTCTATCTCGGGGCCTGTTTCCGATTCAGGCAACGCTTCGGGTACCGACTCATCTTTTTTCGCATTTGATCGCTCACTTTCCTGTGAACGTTCGGCTAACTCCGGCATCTGCGACGTCTCGGCCTCGACCTCAGGCACAGGCTGCTGAACCGGAGGCCTCGGCGGCTCAGGATGCGTTTTGGCCGCCATCAATTCCGGAATACGCACCAACTGCCCCGGGTAAATCAAGTCCAGATCTTCAATCTCAGGATTAAGCCGCCGAAAGGTCTTAAAATAATCATCGGGGATCTCATGCCATGGAACGTCGAGTTGGCGGGTCACGATCTGAGACACATAATCGCCCGGCGCCACCCGATGGTAATCAAAGAGTACGTCCGGAATCATGGGAATGGTCACGTAGCGAGGGCCGGTTTCTTGCGGCGTATCCCGGTCCTGCGGGGCAATCTGTTTTAACGGAATGACGATATTTTGGCCCGGATAAATCTTGTCCACATCCTCAATGTGGGGATTCATTTCTTTCAAGATATCGACAAAGTATGGAAAGTTTTCTTCTGCGATGCGTCCCTTGCGGCGGAGTATTTCCCAAATATGGTCGCCCTTGTTCACCTTGTAGCGGTCACACACGATGTCCCATGCCCCGTATTTGTTAACGACATAGATCTTATAGGGCTTTCCCGCCCAGACTTGTGGGCAAAACCAGAGAAACACCAA
>CAZHHS010000369.1:0-1570 GCA_964532395.1 uncultured Desulfobacterales bacterium
GAAAAAAGAGATTCAAGGGCTCAAGGATGAGATCGCCAAGTTACCTGATGAGCAGTCGGCGATGGCGGCGGAAGAAGACAATCCCGAAAACCCCTCCTATATTAACTTGCAGACGCAAATTGCCTCGGCGGAGCTGGATATTGCCAGTGCCAAAGAGGAACTGGCCTCGTTGAAGAAGCAGTATAAGGATTACCAAGGGCGGGTCGAGGTTACCCCGCAAGTGGAGCAGCGGTACCGGGCGTTGCAACGCGACTATGCCAATGCCCAGGCCCAGTACCAGGAAACCATGGACCGGTTGATGACGGCCAAGGAGGCCAAGGGGCTTGAAGAAAGCCGCATGGGCGAGAAATTCACGCTGGTGGATCCGCCGATTACCCCGGAGAAGCCGGACAAGCCGAACCGGTTGGCGATCATTCTCATCGGAGTGGTGTTGGCCATGGGCGCCGGAGTGGGATTCGGATCCATGGCGGAATATGTGGATCGATCGATATACGATGAAGGCGATCTGGCCCAGGTGGCCGGTCATCCCGTGTTGGCGGTGATTCCCGAGCTGGAAACGCCGCAACTTCTGGCCAAAAAGCGGTGGAAGCGGATTACCGTCGGGGTGATGATTCTGCTGGGGATTGTAGGCGGGTTGGCCGCTGTGCACATCTGGTATCAGCCCCTGGACATCCTCTGGATTAAGGCCATGCGGCATCTGCGTATCGGTCTGTAAGGCGTAAGGACTGTCGACATGAGCAAATTGGAAAAGGCATTAAATAGGGCAAAGCAGGCGCGGAGCGCCGGTGAGACCCATAAGAACCGCCGGGAAGATCCTCCGCTCGACCCTCTCCTTGACCGGGTGGTGCGGAATGGGGAAGCTACCAAACCGGTGTATACGGAAACCAAGGTTGTCTCGCCGGATAAAAGCCATCTGGAACGGCACTGCCTGATGACCTTGCTGGAAGACACTGAGGCCGTCGATTACTACAACCGCTTGCGGACCCAGGTCTTGCAACGGACGCGGAGTAAGCATCACAACGCCATCATGGTCACCAGCGCCCTGGAGGGAGAAGGTAAAACCGTAACCGCCATCAACCTGGCCGCCAGCCTGGCCAGAGAGGTCAAGCAGACGGTGTTACTCGCCGATACGGACCTGCGGAATCCCAAGATCCATGAGTACCTCGGGTGCCCGGTCGAACAGGGCCTGTCGGACTATCTGATGAACGACGTTCCCGTAGGCGACCTACTGGTCAATCCCGGCTTGTCCAAGATGGTGGTGTTGCCCGGAGGGGCTCCGCTGCGCGGATCTACGGAGATTCTCGGGTCGCCGAAGATGGAAAAACTGGTGGCCGAAATGAAGGATCGGTATCCGGATCGGTATTGCATCTTTGATTGTCCGCCCGTGCTTACGGTATCTGATGCTTTGGTCTTTTCCGCCTATGTGGACGGTGTTATTCTTGTGGTCCGGGCCGGCGAGACCTCGAGAGACCAGATCCGAAAGGCTGTTGAGCTCCTGGAAGGATCCAATATCCTCGGCGTGGTGATGAACCGGGGCGACGGCCGTCCCCGCGGCTATTACTATTAATCC
>CAZHHS010000370.1:0-1555 GCA_964532395.1 uncultured Desulfobacterales bacterium
TGGTTTCCTGGGACCCTTACACAACGCCTATTTTGACGGAAGTCGGCGGCCGGGCGAAGTTTGGGGATATTATTCCCGGTGGTACGATGAAGGAAAAAGTGGATCCCGTTACGGGTAAAGCCAGTTACGTGGTCCTTGAGTCTAAGGACGCCGATGTTCGTCCCAGAATTTCTATAAAAGACGAGGGGAATAAGACCACAAAACTGCCGGGCGGCGGCCAGGCCCGCTACTTTCTACCTACCGGTGCCATCTTGATGGTTTCCGAGGGGGATATGGTGAATCCCGGTGATGTCATCGCCAAGCTTCCCAGAGAGACAACGAAGACCAAGGATATCACCGGTGGTCTGCCCAGAGTGGCGGAGCTGTTTGAGTGCAGGAAGCCCAAGGAGGCTGCGGTTCTCACGGAGATCGACGGATACGTTAGTATTTCCAAGGGAACCAAGAAGGGGAAGCAAAAGATTACCGTGACGCCGGCGGACGTAGGAGAGAAGAAGGAGTATCTGGTTCCCAAGGGAAAGCATATCAATGTGGTAGAGGGAGATTTTCTCAAGGCGGGCGACCCGTTGATCGGCGGGGCGGCCAACCCACACGATATACTCAATATCCAAGGGGAACTGGCGTTGGCGAAGTATCTGGTGGACCAAATTCAGGAAGTCTATCGGCTCCAGGGGGTTCGGATCAACGACAAGCATATCGAAGTCATCGTGCGTCAGATGTTGGGACGGGTAAAGATTGTGGAAATCGGTGATACGAACTTTGTGCTGGAGGAACATGTGGAAAAGGGCATTTTCGAAGACGTTAATCGACGGACGGTGGCCGAAGGCGGAAAGCCCGCCGTCGGCAAGCCGGTGCTGTTGGGCATTACCAAGGCGTCACTGAGCACGGAAAGTTTTATATCGGCGGCGTCATTTCAGGAAACCACGAAAGTCCTTTCCGAAGCAAGTATTGCGGGAAAGGTCGACCACCTGAAGGGTCTTAAAGAAAACGTCATTATGGGGCGAATCATACCTTCGGGGACGGGAATGGCTCGGTACCGGACGAAATCCATCGTCTTGGAAGTCGCCGGAGAAGCGCGGGCGGATGAACCGCCCGCCGCATTGCCGGAAGAAACCGGTGATGAAGTTGCCGAGGCATAGAGAGAAAAAAGGCTTGACAATAAAGGGATGCTGATGTAGCATTCTGAATTTTTGTGGTGCCAGCAAATCCCCGCCCCCGGGCGGGTTTTAAGGAACGGATGCGTGGAGATACGAGGCTATGCCAACGATTAATCAACTCGTCAGGAAAGGCCGAAAGCGGGTTCAGAAAAAGCCCACTACGCCGGCACTTAAACAATGTCCTCAAAAGAGAGGGGTGTGTACCCGTGTTTACACGGCGACGCCCAAAAAGCCCAATTCCGCCTTGCGGAAGGTGGCCAGGGTACGCCTGACCAACGGTCATGAAGTTTCCGCCTACATTCCAGGTGTGGGGCATAATCTTCAGGAGCACTCGGTGGTGCTGGTGAGGGGCGGCCGGGTGAAAGACCTGCCCGGTGTCCGGTACCATGTGGTGAGGGGGA
>CAZHHS010000371.1:0-1553 GCA_964532395.1 uncultured Desulfobacterales bacterium
GGAACAACAACAGTGGTGAGTCCGTATCCGACGGGGTATACACATTTGAAATCGAGCCGGTGAGTGAGACCGGCGGCATAGTTTCTCACAGCACGCACGTTCTGGGAGAGGTGGACGGGATCACCTATGAGCAGAATATGCCTTTTCTGATGATCGGAGAGAGTCGGGTGGCGCCGTCCGATGTGGTTGAGGTTCAAAAGACGGTGGACGACGGCTAATCAGGATCTGTAAAGAGGGTTGAGAACCATCAACATCTACAGATGGATACTTTAAGCGGTGAAAGAATATAGGAAAGAGGAGAGATAACCATGTCATTATCGAGCGCACTTTTTTCCGGGATCAGCGGTCTCAGCACGCTTGGAAACGCAATGACGGTCATTGGCGATAACATCTCCAATGTCAATACGGTGGGTTTTAAGTCCAGCCGGGTCACCTTTCAGGACGTGTTGAGTCAGACCGTGGCCACCACGGCCGGTACCGCCCAGGTGGGCCGCGGGACCAGCCTGGCGGACATATCGAGTAGCTTCGCCCAGGGGTCTTTCGAATCGACGGATTCAACTACGGACCTGGCCATTGGTGGAGAGGGGTTTTTTATCGTAAGGGATCCCAACAATGCCAACAACGAATTTTATACACGAGCCGGTGAATTCCGTTTCGATCAGGACGGCAATTTGGTGAATCCGGCCGGGTACATCGTTCGCGGGTGGGCCTTAAACGAAACCACGGGGGAAGACGAGGGGTCCATCGGTGATATTACCCTGAATTCCTTCACTTCTTCTCCGGCAAGCACGGATACCATGACCATGATTACCAACCTGGACTCCGATGCGACGACCAGCGGGGACCTATCAACGGCGTGGGACGGCGGCGCCACGACGCCCATAGCCAGTTCATCTTATGAGTACCAGACGACGGTGAAAGTCTATGACTCCCTTGGGAGTACCCATGACATAACCACCTACTACGATCGAACAAGCACTGACAATGAATGGGAGTACATTATTACGTGTAATCCCTCGGAGGATCAGAGAAGTGCCGCCGCAGGCTCGGGCGTGGGGCTCCTGGCCCGAGGAACATTGACATTTGACGAGAGTGGGACCATTACCGGGATGACCATGAGCGGATATGACGGAAGCGCAGACCTTACTACCGGCTGGGGTCCAGGGGAATCCGCCAACCCAAACGGTTACTTGGAGTTTTCTGCGGAATTCAGTGACACGATGGACATCGAGTTTGATATCGGTACCCGATACAATAGTTCAACCCTTTCCTGGGAACCCCAGTCGCTGGCGACCACCCAATATTCTTCGGCGTCTTCCACAACCTTTCAGTCCGCCGACGGATACGGGGCGGGGGCACTCCAGTCCGTAACCGTTGCGACTGACGGCGCCATAACGGGACAGTACTCCAACGGCGAAGTGATTCCGTTATTTCGCGTAACCCTGGCGAAATTTCAAAATGAACAGGCCCTTTATAAGGAAGGAGGCAATTTGTTCAGGGAGACGCGGTTGAGCGGTGACCCCATTACCGGACAACCGGGCACCAGCGGTATG
>CAZHHS010000372.1:0-1550 GCA_964532395.1 uncultured Desulfobacterales bacterium
CCGCCGGACATTTAGAAGGCGTAAAGGACCTGGACGGCGTCATGCAAGCCAAAGGGGAACTGCTTGACGTTTTGGGCCAGAAAGGAACCGCCGTGTTGAATATCGATGATTCGAAGGTCTGCCGGCTGGCCGAGCGGTTTCCGGGGCGGGTCCTGAGTTTCGGGATCCAAAATGCCGCCGAGGTGTGGGCCGTTCCGTTTAGTCAAACCGCCGTCGGTTGTTCATTTGATCTGCATTGGCAAGATGTGTCGGCTCGCATACGGCTCCAAATCCCGGGGAAAGGTGCTATTTACAATGCCCTGGCTGCCGCAGCCACAGGATATTGGTTGGGACTTTCCTTGGACGAGGTCAAGAAGGGGTTGGAAGCGACCCCTTCGGTTCCCGGCCGCATGACCGTTGTTGAACTGCCGGGCGGGGTCCGCCTCATTGATGACACCTACAATGCCAACCCCGGATCGATGGTCCAGGCGATTGAAACACTGATCCAGTTAAAAGGCAAAAGCCGTGGAATTTTGATCATTGGCGATATGTTGGAATTGGGAAACCATAGTGTGGCCGCCCACAAAGAACTGGGCGCCCTGGCCGCAGGCAGCGACATCAGCCACTTGTATGCCACCGGTGATTACGCGAAGATCGTGGCTGAATCGGCAAAAAAGGCCGGCATGAACGGCAAGTCCATCTTCGTATATGAGCCGGAGGAGATCGTAAAGGAAGTGACAAAGCGCCTGGCTCCGGGCGACTGGATACTGGTTAAAGGATCTCGGCTGATGGCAATGGAAAAAATCGTAGACGCCTTGTGCGCCAAGTCTATCAAAAAAGAGTAGATCTCGATCAATCATGCTTTACCATTTACTATATCCGCTCCATACGCTCATTTCGGCGTTCAACGTATTTCGATATATTACGTTTCGCACCATCTATGCGTCCATTACGGCTTTGCTGATATCGCTGTTTCTCGGCCCTTGGATCATCCGGAAACTGACGGCATATCAAATCGGGCAGTACGTGCGGGATGACGGGCCACCCACCCATACCATGAAGACGGGCACACCGACCATGGGAGGACTCTTAATCCTTTTTTCCATCGTTGTCTCCACATGTCTATGGGGTGATTTAACCAATGTCTTTGTCTGGATGGTCCTATTGGTGGGCATCAGTTACGGGATTATCGGATTTGTCGATGATTACCTGATGCAAGTCAGAAAACAGAGCAAAGGGCTCAAAGCCCGCAGTAAGCTGTTTATGCAAAGTGTCATCGGGTTGCTGGTCGGATTGTTTCTCTGGCACCATCCCGAGTTTGACACGCATATCAGCATCCCGTTTCTGAAGGGGATAAATCCCGATCTCGGCTGGACGTATGTCTTATTTGCCGCATTCATCATCGTCGGGACCTCTAACGCGGTCAACTTGACGGACGGCCTTGACGGTTTGGCCATTGGTCCCGTGACGGTAGCCGCCGCCACCTATGTCTTATTGTCCTATGTGGCAGGCCATGTAAAGATCGCCGAATACCTTCAGATTCACTACGTGCCCGGGAGCGGAGAACTGGC
>CAZHHS010000373.1:0-1548 GCA_964532395.1 uncultured Desulfobacterales bacterium
GGTGATGTTCGGGGAATACCCCCAGTTTGTTGGAGATATCCGCACTTCCCAGATCCGCGTCGATGAGCAATACCTTGGCCCCCGTGTCAGCAAGGGCACAGGCCATATTAATAGAAAAGTGCGTCTTTCCGACCCCCCCTTTGTTGGAAATCACGGAAATGGAAAACGCGCCGGTCTCTGCTTGAGAGTCGGCTTTTCCCACGTTCTTTGATTTTTTAGCGGAGGAAGAGGTCTTGTCCGGATCCGGTTTTTTGTAGGCCTCCTGCAAGGCTTCCACAATCGCACTTTTCGGCGCTGCGGCAGGTCGAACTTTACACCCGGTAAGAAGTTCCAAACTCTTGACGGCGATCCGTTCTTCCGGCATGGCCATAGCGACTAAGAGAACATTATCCACCACTCGAATGGGCAACACCTCCCGCCGTTTGGCCACGTCGGGATCCAAAAGGGCCAAGGCCCCGGGTTCGATGTTGGCGCTCAATGGATCTACGTAAGGGATATTCAGTCGCCGAGCCGTTGCCTGGGCGTCTTTTCGATCCGTATCTCCAGCGGCCGAAAAGGTAGGAATGGTCGCAGATTCTTCCACAAAGCCTTGCCTCAAGCCCGACGCTTGGAGGCCGCCTTGTTCCAACACACTCCCCACATTCTCCTTCATCCCTGGATCTCCTATTTCCTTTTGACACCGTACTATCGCCTTTGTAGCATGAACTGTGCCGTCCGGACTGATCGGGCATGCGCATGGAATTTTCTCACATTATCGGGCGGTTTTCGGTAATGTCCCGTGCAAGCGGCACCGTTTGGTTTGCTGTCGGCGAAACAAGGGTGTCAATTTGTTGACCCCGGATGGTATTCCGTGACACCGGTCTATAAAAGACAATGCGGTTATCCACAATACTCAAGTACTTGCCACGAGAAGGCCAAACCCCGGAATTGAGCTTTGTAGACAACCGCAAAAAAATCAGTTTCGCCATGAAAAAAGATAATCAAAATGGGCGTACCGTCAGGTCTGTTTCGGAGAAACGCGGGGAAACCGCTTGGTAATCCACAGGAGCAAAAGCAACCCGGGAACGGCCGCACCGGTGGTAAGAACAAAAAAGCTCACCCAGTCCATATGGTCGGCCAGCCACCCACCCGATGACGAAAGCAGGGTTCTTCCAAACGCCATAAACGAAGAAAGCAACGCATACTGGGTCGCCGTGTAGGCAATGTTACACAAACTACTCAGATAGGCCACAAACGCCGCGGTGCCCATCCCCCCACTCAGGTTTTCCACAGCAATGGTGACAGCAAGCATGGCCAGATCGTTTCCCGTCACCGCCAGAACGGCAAACATCAGATTGGACAGCATCTGGAGAATTCCGCACACGATCAAACTCTTGATGATGCCGATTCGGCTGACCAAGACCCCACCTACGATACCTCCAAAAATGGTGGCCGCAAGGCCAAAGGCCTTACTGATATTGGCGATTTGAATCTTGGTAAACCCGAGTTCCACGTAAAACGGGTTTCCCATAACCCCCGCCAGCGCATCTCCGAACTTATACAAGAGGA
>CAZHHS010000374.1:0-1535 GCA_964532395.1 uncultured Desulfobacterales bacterium
GTGTAGACCCGACAGGCGTCCAACCACTGCCGGAAAGGCGATTTTGCAGTCTGCTGTTTCACTTGCCGTTTCTATGTAACACGGTTGGGGGGAAGAAGCAAAGACGGGTTCATCGGTGATTCACCGTTCGCCGATATGATAGCGCGGTTCTCTAATGTGTTGCCCTTTGCACCTCGGGCACTTCCCGGGCTTGCTAAGTCGCTTTCGGTCCCTAAACAGATATTCACAAGACAGGCACATGGCGGGTTCAATCGAAAGTTTCCGCCCGAGACGACCGACGGTGAGTGCAATATGACGTAGGTGATCCGATACCTCTTTTTCAGGAATGCCGAGCGCTTGCGAAATTTCCTTGGCACGATATCGGTCTTCGGAAAGCAAGTGCATCATCTGTTTTCGAATTGTTGTCACGCCCGTCTATCCTCCCGAAATTTGGTACCACTGAGCGAACGGGCCGGAAAACAATGCCACGGTGATAATCCATAGGGCACACGCGGATATCATCACGCACAAGACGGCGCGGCCCCGACTGAGGCCGTAGACCTCCTGAACCCCCACCACGGCGATGACGACGCTCCACAAAGTTACGAGTAAGGCGGCAAAGGGAATGACGGCCAACCAATCAATAATCCCGCTCAACGCAACGATGCGCATGAACCCCATGAACTCGGCTTTCCCTTTCGTGTATCCGGCAAAAAGATGAACGAACGCAGAAAAGAAAACGATTGTGGCCATCGAAAAGCAAGCGAACAAGGCAATTCCCTTCCACCCTGAGTAAAAAAGGACACTGAAACCATTGCCCAGAGCGGTAGCCACCAGTCCGAACACCAGCGCCCCTCGATCTCCCGAAGCGACCGCCATGGCCGACCGGTTCAACCTTACCGTTTCAATCGCCAACCTTGCGTAATAATGCAAGCCCCCCGGTCCAGGAGTCGGCCCATCGTCTTGTATCATCTGCGCCTCTCTTGTCCAGCCTCAGGGATTCCACCGACACGGCCAACGGTCATTTGGAAGCACCGGGCATTCCGGCGGACCGAGGTTCATCCCCAGCGTCTTCACCAGATGGTCTTTCCTCCGCCTTTTTTTCCGCACCGGATTTGCTGATGCGGATGTCATCATAGTAAGCCACGGCCTTGGATTCGGTATCATTGGAATCGGACATGATGGCAATGGCCTGCACCTCGCCGGGCTCACCCTCAAAAAGCCGCCTGTAATCTTCGTATACGTTGACCTCTTCCGACACCCATTTGCCCAGCGATGTAGAACGGTTTCTAAGCACCACGATCTTGGTCTTGCTGTTGTAGGGACTCTCGGTGGTGGTTCCGACCGGCAGACAAGAACTCCAAACGTATTTGATATTTTCCGGCCTGAACCGGCCCGGAAAGACGACATAGACAGCGGCCCCACTGTCTCCTGTGTCTTTCTCCCGTTCATCCGCTCCCTCGGGCAGGACCTCTGCCCGCCAAGACCATTTCAGGAAAGGATATACCTTCAGGTCGTAGGTAAATTCCTTGGCAATAAGAATATCATTGTTGTCG
>CAZHHS010000375.1:0-1532 GCA_964532395.1 uncultured Desulfobacterales bacterium
ATATATCCACAATTCCCGGATACCTTCTGGAGCTTCAAACATGCGCTCAGATTCGTTCGAAAGCGGGCGGCCCTCCCCCCTCTCGGTCTGCTTACACTGGCAGCGATGCTTCCGCGAGAGTGGTCAAAACGTTTGATTGATATCAACGTACAAAGCCTCTCTGAAGAGAACCTGACATGGGCGGACTGTGTCTTTATAAGCGCCATGGTCGTTCAAAGAGACTCGGCACGGGAAATTATCTCCAGGTGTAAGGCGGCGGGCCTTAAGGTCATTGCGGGCGGTCCCCTCTTTACAAGTGAGAGCGAGAGCTTCGAAGCCGTTGATCATTTCGTGCTCAACGAGGCGGAAGTCACCCTGCCCCTTTTTCTGGCAGATTTCCAAAATGGACGGGCCAAGCATATATATAAGACGACACAGTTTTGTGACATTCGAGAAACGCCGGCGCCGATGTGGGAATTAGCGGATTTAAAGCGATACGCGTCCATGAGTGTCCAGTTCTCTCGGGGTTGCCCGTTCAATTGTGAGTTCTGCAACGTAACCGCCTTGTTTGGACATCGCTCCCGGATCAAAACCGCTCAACAAGTCACTCGGGAATTGGATGCCCTCTACAACACCGGATGGCGCGGCCAGATTTTTTTCGTAGACGACAACTTTATCGGGAACAAACGGTATTTGAAGACCCGGCTTCTGCCGGCCCTTATTGAATGGCAAAAGGGCAAAAAGGGCGTTCCCTTTTTCACCGAGGCCTCTGTCAATCTGGCTGATGATGAAGCACTTATGTCCTTGATGTTCGAGGCCGGGTTTGACTCGGTCTTCATCGGCATCGAAACCCCGGATACCGTCTGTTTGAACGAGTGCAACAAGGTTCAAAACGAAAACCGGGATTTGGTTGACAGCGTTAAACGAATCCAACGCTCCGGCTTACAAGTACAGGGCGGGTTTATTGTGGGTTTCGACAACGACACCCACTCCATCTTTCAGCGACAGATTGATTTCATACAAAAAAGCGGCATTGTTACCGCCATGGTCGGGCTTCTTCAGGCGCCGGCGGGAACCCGGCTCTATGAGCGGTTGAAGCGAGAAGGCCGACTTCTCGGTCACATGTCCGGAGACAATGTAGACGGCACGACCAACATCATCCCCAGGATGGACCTGGATGTGCTACACAATGGATACCGCAACATCATGCACCACATTTATTCGCCAAAGCACTATTATTCCCGGGTCCGGACTTTTTTGCGGGAGTACAAGGCGCCCAAGGTGGAAATATCGCTCGACTTCCAACGATTCATGGCATTCTTTCGGTCCAACATCCAGCTCGGTATCCTGGCTAAAGGTCGATTTCAGTATTGGAAGCTTCTAACCTGGACCCTGCTCCGGCGGCCGGGACTGTTTCCCCTAGCCGTCACCTTCGCCATTCATGGGCATCATTTTCGAAAAATTTGTGAATTGCATATCCTCTAAGGGTTCGCGCAAAAAGCTGGGTTAAGCCGCCCCGCGGCCTCCTGTCAGAAACGAACTTGATCACCGAT
>CAZHHS010000376.1:0-802 GCA_964532395.1 uncultured Desulfobacterales bacterium
TGGCCCCTGTTTGGTGCGTAAATGCGATTCTTTCCGGTTCATTCAGGTGGTCAAGTGCCTCGATGATTGCCCGGTTAATCGCATGGGCGCCTTGACTGCCGCCCACAATCAGGAGGTTAAACAGGCCGGTGGTCTTGTTTCCTCCCCGATTTTGTCTCTGATTTTCTCTCCGGTTTGCTCTCTGGGTCGCCAGAATCTCTTCCCGAACCGGATTGCCCGTGAGCACCGTTTTGGCCTTGTCGAATACGCCCAGCTTATCCGGGAAGGAGAGAAATATGCGATCAGAGATTCGTCCCAGCAATCGATTGGTAAATCCTGGAATCACATTTTGTTCATGTATGACCACCCGTTTTCTCATCAGTTTGGCCGCGAGAACCACCGGGCCGGAGGCGTAGCCCCCTACGCCTATGACAATGTCCGGATTGAAACGCCGGATGATGCCCACCGCCTGGAAAAAGCCCTTCGGTATACGAAGTAATGCCAAGAGCTGTTGCCATAGGGAACGTCCTTTTAGGCCGGCCGCTGCAATAGTCATGTGCTTAAATCCCCTTCTTGCCAGAGATGATATTTCAAGTTTATTGCGTGTCCCGACAAACAAGATTCGGGTGTCCGGTTCTTGACCTTTAAACGTTTCCGCCAAGGCGATTGCGGGGAATATATGTCCCCCGGTTCCGCCCCCGGCTACAATGATCTTCATCCGGACCCCACCTGTTTTTGCGCCTTTCGCCGCCGGACAGACATATTTTGCGCCGAGATGTTCATCAATATCCCTATGGCAACAGCGATTAAAACCATAGATGTA
>CAZHHS010000376.1:812-1530 GCA_964532395.1 uncultured Desulfobacterales bacterium
GGGAAGGGTAAGCCCTTTGGTCGGCAGAAGACCCATGGCCACTGCGACATTAATTGATGCCTGTAATCCCAGCATGGCTGTGAGTCCGGTGGCCAGGAATGCCGCAAATAGATCTTTGGCCGTTACGGCGATCATTGTGCCTCTCCAAATGAGGATACAGTAGAGGCTTATCACGACACTTATCCCCACAAGCCCCAGTTCTTCACCAATGACGGAGAATATGAAATCGGTGTGGGGCTCGGGGAGATAAAACAATTTCTGGTACCCATTCCCAAGGCCTGACCCAAAGATCCCGCCGGAGCCGAAAGCCATGAGAGAATGCACTATTTGATAGCCCGCATCATTTTGGTGTTTCCAGGGGTCGATAAAACTTGCGAGGCGTTGCATTCGGTATCCGGCCTGGCTCAAGACGTAGTAGGCCACCGGGAGAAAGACGACCAGCGCCCCACCTAAGTAGGTTATTCGGGCGCCCCCGACGAACAGCATGATCCACCCAATGAGGGCGATCATGACCACCATCCCGAAATCGGGCTGGAACAAAATGAGCGTGGCAAAGATGGCGAACAATATGGAATGCGGAAGAATCCCAATGCTGAAGGTTTTCATTCTTTCTTCCTTTTTGCTCATGGACTCGGCCAGATATATGACCAGGGCAAGGCGGGCCAACTCGGAGGGCTGGAAGGATATACCCAATAAGCTCATCCACCGTCTTGCCCCG
>CAZHHS010000377.1:0-1521 GCA_964532395.1 uncultured Desulfobacterales bacterium
GCAGTCTACGAACATCCCCCACGCGGATGGTCACTTTGATATCGTCGAAATACTCGATGATGGGTATCATATACTTACGGGTCGTGCCCGTCATTTCCTTAAACTGTGGTGTGGTGATTTCCCCGTTTTGCCGTAAAAAGCTGATCACTTGCGCTTTGAGCGAATCAATGACGGCCTTGTCGAAATACAGTTCCTCCTTGACTTTGACCAGAACCCCTTCTTCCACCATGTGATCCACCAGTTCCCGCATATGGTTGGCGCCCTCACCGATCGTTTTCGTCAGTTCCCGCAGGTAAGGCGGCTGGAGCTTCCCTTCGGAATAGGCGTTTTGGATTCGCCGCCGAACATCTTCCTGGTCCGCCTTGAGCGCCACTTTGTGCTCGGCAAGGCGAATCAGTTCCTTCTCCTGTACGACCGATCCGGACTTGGTGAGCGATTGAATGAGGAGATTGAACCCCCGAATGTCCAACCCTTTGGGAAGCCGGGACTTAAACACCTCTTTGATCATCCCCGGCTTTAGGGGATTGGCCTGGTGGAAACTCTTCAACGTCTGAAGGGCCTCCTTCTTTAAATCCTCGAAAAGGTCTCCGTGGAGAAAAATCCGCTTTTCCCGATCCACCTGGACCACCACCTTTTTGGAGAGAAGCCCCTGGAGTTCCTGGTCGAGTTCCTTTTCCGACAAATTGACCATGATCACCAGTTCAGGAAAGGAAATTCCTTTAAGTCCCGCATCCTTTATGTGTTCCGGCACCAGCGTTTTGGGGTCTCCCTCGGCAAGTCGTTTCAAATAGGCCATCACCGGTTCCTTGAAACGCTTGTGTTTTCCCGGCATGGGATTCAGGACCCGCCCGCCGCCTATGGTCCTCACGGGGGAATAGCTCCGTACGACGAAGCGGTCGTCTTTTACCAGGCAAACCGGCGCCTCGAGTCTGAGTTGGGCAATAACCTGCTCATTTGCCCGAACCTCATCTCGGTCCAAGAGGATGATATAGCCCTCGATTTCGCTACTCCCCGTATACAGACGTACCTTGGTTCGGTTCTTGAACGGCTTCTTTCCGAAACCCAAAAAGTCAAAGACCACATCCACCATATAGCTGGGGCGCAAGGTGTCGGGCCTGGCCAACATATCCCCGCGCTGGATAGTGCTCCGGTCCAACCCCTGGAAGTTTATGGCCGTACGCACCCCGGCCGTGGCCTCTTCCACCGATTGACCATGAATCTGAACGCCCCGGACCTTGGACTGGATCCCACGCGGATAGACCATGACGGTTTCGCCCACGCCGATCTTGCCGGACATGAGACTTCCCGTGATCACGGTACCAAAACCTTTCATGGTAAAGACCCGATCAATCGGCAGCCTGAACAACCCACTCGAGGAGCGTTCCGGCACTTGTTCACACACCCCCTGGAGTGCCTCAATAAACTCATCCATGCCTTCACCGGTGGCCGATGAAACGCGGACAACAGGCGCATCCTCCAGAAAGCTTCCCTCAACAAATGTTTCCAGGTCGTCGATCACCA
>CAZHHS010000378.1:0-1509 GCA_964532395.1 uncultured Desulfobacterales bacterium
GGTAGGGCAGGATCAGGTAGTCGAAATGGCTCCGGTGGCAGGGGACGAAAACCACCGGGCCGCGGGTGGCTGCACGCTTCACCTGGCTGAGGCCCTCCATGTCGAGGGCGATTCCCTCAAACATGGTCTTCCAAACCCAACCAAAGATGGTGCCCAGAAACTGTATGAGGCGGGGGCTGTAGTCAGCGGCGATTTCATCCAGCGCGGCATCGGCTTTTCGGTGAAGCGCCCCCAAATCCTTTTTGCCTTTTTTGGCGTAATCCTCCAGAAATTTGCGGAACCGCTCGTTTCTCAGGATTTGCTCTTTCAGCTCGTCCCGGGTCTTTAACGGGGGGCCGGTAATGCTTTGAAAGTGCCGATTCATTTGGTCCAACAACTGTTGTCTCAGGGCGAAAGACATCTGTTCCGGCGTTCGGTCCGCATTTACCGGCTCGCTAAGAAACTCGGCAAGGCTTAAGGGTTGAGAGATTTCGATGAACGCTTTTTCAGGTTTGAAGAAGATCGACACCCACCTTCGCAAAGGTCCGGGATTCTCCTCCGTGCCGAAGAAGACGTCTACGATGCTCATGGGGGTCTTTGTCGGTTTTTTGCCGAACAAGAGCCACTGGGGGACGATATAGATGGGCCGGGTGGTTTCCTTTTGAAGTTCGAGCAAGTATTTTAACGGATCGTGCCGCGATTTGACAAAGCGGTGGTAAAATCCTTTGCGATCCACCAGGGACAACAGGGCTGCCTTTCCGGACAAGAGTTGTTCTTTAAAGAATTCCGATTCATACGGATCGGGCAGCCCCTTGCGGCGGAAAAAACGGTCCAGGTGGGCCAGGCACATGCGCAGGATCTGGGAAAACCGCTGCCACATCACCATATTATATTCAAAGCCGATTTGTGGAAACGGGGCCCCTTGATCCTTGTATGTCATGTGGTAGCACAGGTACTCGAAATTGCTTTTATATTTAGTCGCGTATACGATGACTCCGTCTTTTTTCAGTTGCTTTAAAGCCGTCGTTTGTGTGGGATTCGTGGTGACCTGGGAAAAAACCGACTTGAGCAGTATGGAGGCAAAGGACAAGAGGCCCCAATCTCTGGGCAAAAAACAGGCATAGTGGTTGCGGTGACCGCGTAGAAAGCCGTCTATCCAGCGACCGATTGCTTTTCTGGCTTTTTGCGTGAATCCCATAAGTGGTCTATTCGTAGCGGCTCGTTCGAGGTCTCCGGCCGAATCTTTGGTGACGTCGTTGGAAGCTGGGATAAGCCGCCCGGCGGCTCCCTGTCGGCAACGAACTTGGTTGACCGTGGTGTTGCATGTGGCATAAGGTTCAGGACGGTTTCAGATTTCAATGGCGCTAAAACTCAGCCTTAAGCGTCCCTATGTTCCGTTGCGGCCGGGTTTACCAAATACGCCATGTGGATTTACCCAGATATGTGGTGCCTGTTGAATTTCCAAGTAACAACGAAACCAAGGGACGCTAACGGCTTCAAACAGTTAGCCCCATTGAAATCTGAAACCGT